>JAIMBM010000099.1 GCA_023511475.1 Anaerolineae bacterium | reverse complement strand
GGCCCGTGGAGGCTGGTAGACCAAGATACTGTGCCGGCTGCGGGCAGCCTCTCGCCGAGCGAGCCCGCTTCTGCCCCCGCTGCGGCAGGCCGGCAGGCACAGGATTCTGAGACGAGCCGCGCCCACGAGGGCGGGCGGGATAGGTGCGAGGCTGCGTCACGCTCCTCGCAACTGTTGCCCACAGGGAGTTGCAGCCATGCGCGAGGTACTGCGTCGAGCGCTCTTGCTGTTCGGATTGCTGGCCGGGGTGTGGCTCGTCCTGTGGTCACCCCTGCAGCTTCTGCGCGTCGAGCCCATCGACTGGGAGGCCGAGCGCCGCCATGCGCTCGGACGTGCGCTCGACTCCCAGACCCTTCTCGGCCTCCTCACCGGCGAAGACACGTCGCAACTGCATCTTGCGCCCGAGGCCCATGGAGCCCTCGACGCCTTCATCGCCCATGAGACGGAAGGACGGCTCATCGTCGTGCGCGGCCCGCTGTGGGCAGGGTTCTGGAGTGCGGTCGCTTCGACCGTGCTGGGCCAGCCGTCCTCACCCGCCTGGCAGGCGCGGCTCGGGCGCGACCTCTTCGATGACTCCCTCTTCTTCCGTGCCGATGAGCCACCGTTCGACTCCCTCGTCGGCGCCTTTGACGAGCCAGGCAATTACCGCTACCTGCGTGTCGAGAGCGACGGCAATACGCAGTATCTGGGCGTCTGCCTCGGCTACGTGCAGGATAGCATCCGCTACGCGCCGGGGCACCTGGCCTTCCCTTACCGTCACTGCGGCCTGTGGGTGATACTCCTTTCAGTGGGAGCATACGCTCTCATTCCCTGGCCCCGCCCTCCAAAGGAAGGCCTCTGGTATGGACGCATCCGCCTGATGGACGCCCTCGGCGCGGTGACAGTTGCCCTGTTCTTCGCCCTGCCCATCATCATCACGAACGACAATAGCTTTGGCGAGGGGCCGTTCGCCAGCGGCTGGGTCTGGCTGACCGCAGTCTTTTGGCTGCTCGCTGCCATCTGCGTCGCTATCCTGGCTCTGGCAGCGTGGTATGCCACGCTGCGCCTCGAGTTGGAGAACGGGCGTGCGGTGTACCGGTCGCTGCGCGGCATGGCCACCTTCGGCCTGGGCGAGGTGACCAGGGTGGAGATTGCGAGACAGACGGCTCCCGCCTGGCTTCGTTGGGCGATGGTGATCGCGTCCCTCGGCAACTGGCGGGCTGCCGGACAGGCGGCACTGCTCTCGGTCCCGCGCTACGCCTTCCGCCTGCACCTTCGGGCGGGTCGGGCCCTCACCTTTGCGAGCGAGGGGCTGCGAGGGATCGTGCCTGTGCTGGGCCGCCTTCGGGCCCATGGCGCGGTGATAGACCGAAGAGCCTACGGTCTGCTCGGGATCGAGCCTTCCGATCCGCGCCTCGACGCACCCTCCCCGCACCCCCGGGCTGACGTGCTCGGCCCCATGCTCCTCGCCCTGCTGGTGGCCGCGCTCGGCTGGGGCCTCTACCGCACGCGGGTGCCGGCTGCCCCGGCGATTGAGGCAGGCGTGCTGTCATCGCAACCGTTCGCGCTCCCGACGGAAGAGTCCGCCTCGACCAGCCCCGAGATCTTGGCGGAGGAGCAGCGCATCCTGGAGGAGCTAGAGACACTCTCCCAGCGCCTCGGCGAGATCAGCGAGTCTCTTCGCACGGCGAGCAAAGAGGAAGCCGAGGCACTGCAGCGCGAGGCCGAGGATATCCTGCGTCGGGTAGAGGAACTGGACACCGAGTTCTCCCGCCTGAGAAGAGAGACCCCCAGCCCATAGCATGCTTCGTTCGAGGCGCCGCCTGTATGGGCCGGGCCACGATGGTTGACTGACCCTCCCATCCCCGTATACTTACGCCCCACCCCGGGCCTCTGCGGGAACCGCTCGGGCACTCGCTCCGCCGCCCCGCAGGGACCCGGCCGCCTGCGAAGCCCGGCCCGCTGGCACGCTTTGTCTCACACTGGCACGCAGCGGGCCAAAGACGTGGTAGGATACCCGTAGGAGTCTCGCAGCCGCCGGTGGCTGCGGCAGGCGTCGCCCGCATCAGACGGCGAGCAGCCCGACCGCCACCGGGACGAGCAGCCGCGACATAGCCTGGTTCATGTTCCCATGAGTGACGAAGGAGGAGAGCATGTCCGCACGTGAGACCCGACCCGTCAGCCGCAGGGCGTTCCTCAGGTCCGCAGGCATCGCCGCAGGAGCAGCGCTGCTGGCAGCCTGCCGGCCGACCATCGAGACGGTCGAGAAAGAGGTCACCAAGGTCGTTGAGAAGGAAAAGATCGTCGAGGTGACGCCGGCCCCCAAGGAGCTGGTGCGCCTCCGCCTTGCTGAGGGCAGTTGGGTCGGCCCCGAGGGCATCAAGTTCTGGACCGACGAGATCATCCCTCGCTTCGAGCTCGAAAACCCCGGCATCAAGGTCGACTTTGAGTCCGCCGAGGCCGCCGAGTGGATCGAAAAGACCTACGCCCAGATGGTCGCCGGCGAGGCCCCGGATGTGATGTTTGTCTGGGGTGGAGGCGGCTCGTCCTTCGACTGGATTATCAAGGGGCAGGCCCTGCTTCTCGACGAGCACTTTGACAAGACCTATCTCGAGGACTTTTACCCCAGCATGCTCGTGGCCTACGAGATCGACGGGCATCTGTGGGGAATCCCCAAGTACATCTCGACGATCTGCCTGGCCTATAACAAGGATATCCTCGACGACGCCGGCGTGCCCTACCCCGACAACACCTGGAAGTGGGACGACTATCTCGCCGCGCTCAGGGCCTGCACCAAGCGCGATTCCAGGGGCAACATCACGCGCTGGGGCACCTACGTGAGCCATGACTTTTTGCAGCCCTGGGTCTGGCAGAACAAGGGCCAGTGGACCGACACGCCGGTCCTCAGCACCAGGTGCCTGCTGGACCAGCCCAGGTCGCTGGAGGCCCTCAAGGTCTGCCACGACATGATCTACGGGCCGGAGCCCGTTTCGCCCAAGCCCGGCGCCATCCCAGACTTTGGCTGGTACAACGTCTTCTCCACCGGCCAGATCGCGTTCATGGAGTCCCACAGCTGGACCGTCACCAATTATGCCCGCGAGAACGACTTTCGCTGGGACTTTTGCGACCTGCCGATGGGCCCCGACGGCACCAAGGCGAGCCTCACCTTTGCCAACGGCTACATCGCCTACGCCGGCACCAGGCATCCGCAGGAGGCGGTGCAGCTGATCCGGTTCCTCACCTCACCCTGGGCCGAGAAGCAGATGTGCAATGGCATCCTCGGCCTGCAGCCGGCACGCAAGAGCGTGACCGAGCAGTGGGACAACTACTCCATCGGCGCTCAGGCGGGCTACGACGTAGCCGCTTTCTCGCGCATGGCCGAGGTTGCAGGTATGGAGATCGTGTACAAGGACCCGGCCAAGGGTATGGAGCTCTTCCAGCCCATCTGGGAGCAGATCTGGATCACCGGCGACAAGGGGCTGGAGGAGGGCGTCAGGGAAGCCTGCAAGCGCGTCAACGACTACTTTGCCAGCGCGTAAGGCTGGCGGCGAGCCTAAGAGCGGCGGTTGTGGAGCGCGCCGCTTCCGATTGCGCTCCACAGCCGCCTCGGTGGTGTTTCGGAGAGGAGCCGTATGGGGCCAGGCATCGGCAGGCCGGCACGCACCGGGCCGGTCGAACTGCGGCCGAGACTGACGCAGGCGCAACGGGAGGAGCTCTGGGGCTGGGCCCTGGTCTCGCTGTGGGTGGTTGGCTTCCTGATCTTCACCCTCGGGCCCATGGCAGTGTCCCTCGGCCTCAGCTTTTTCGACACCGATCTCCTGCGCAGCCGGTTCGTAGGGTTGAGCAACTACACTACCCTGTTCTCCTTTGATGAGACGCGCTCGCTCTTTTGGAAGGCGCTGTACAATACTGCATATTATGTCATCTTTAGCATCCCTCTCGGCATGTCGCTGGGCTTTTTCATCGCTGTGCTCCTGAACCAGAACGTGGGCGGCCAGACGGGCTACCGCATCATCTACTACCTGCCGTCGGTCCTGCCGACCGTCGCCGTCTCGCTCCTCTGGCTGTGGCTCTTCGACGTGCGGTTTGGGATACTCAACTGGGTGCTCTCGCTCTTTGGGTTGCCCGGCCTTCCCTGGCTGTACGATACACGCACCGCCAAGCCCGCCCTCATCCTTATGAGCCTCTGGGGATCGGGCGGGAATATGCTCATCTTCCTGGCAGGGCTTCAGGGCATCCCCACACAGCTCTACGAAGCCGCGACCATCGATGGGGCCGGTGTTTGGCGGCGCTTTACCCACATCACCCTGCCGATGATGAGCCCGACGCTCTTCTTCGTGCTGGTTACCGACACGATCTACGCTTTCCAGGTCTTTGCCACCACCTACGTCATGACGCAGGGGGGGCCGGCCAACTCGACTCTCATGTATGTGCTGTATCTCTATACGCTCGCCTTCCGGCAGTTCAAGATGGGGTACGCCAGTGCCCTGGCATGGGTGTTCTTCGTCATTATTATGGGGGTGACGGTGCTGATCTTCAGATCGTCGGACGCCTGGGTCTACTATGAGACGGAGATAGGGGGGCGCCGGGCATGATTGGCAGCCGGACACACCTGCTATCGCCCCTCCGCAGCAAGCGCCTGATGATCCGCCTGCAGCATGCGGTGACGCATTGCCTGCTGATAGTGGGCGCCATCCTCGTCCTTTTCCCGCTCTTCTGGATGCTGTCGACGTCGCTCAAGCCGCCCACCCAGATCAAGGCCTTCCCGCCGATCTGGATACCAAAGCCCTTCGTCTGGTCGAACTATATCCGGGCGGTGACGATCTTCCCGGTACCCTTCTACGTCTTTGTGGCCAACTCGACCTACATCAGCCTGCTGAACGTGGTCGCCGCTCTCGTCTCGAACCCGATCATCGCCTATGCCTTCGCGCGGCTCCGCTTCCGGGGCAGCCGCACACTCTTCTACCTGGTGCTGGCCACCATGATGTTGCCCGGGCAGGTCACGATGATACCCCTCTTCTTGCTCTTCCGTGCCCTGCGCTGGGTGAACACGTACAACCCACTGATCATCCCTTCGTTCTTTGGCAATGCCTACTTTGTCTTCCTTCTCAGGCAGTTCTTCAGCACCATCCCGCACGAGCTCGATGACGCGGCCAAGATCGATGGCTGCGGGGTCCTTGGCATCTTTTTCCGGATCATCCTGCCCCTCAGCAAGCCCGCGCTGGGCATCATGGCCATCTTTACCTTCACCTGGGCGTGGAACGACTTTATGGGCCCGTTGATCTATGTCAGCGAGATGAAGATGTATCCCCTGTCGGTGGCGCTCTCGTTCCTGCGGGGCACTTACCGGGTGCTGTGGTCGGAGCTGATGGTCGTCTCCTTCATCGCCATGCTGCCGCCCGTGGCGCTCTACTTCATCGCCCAGCGGTCGTACATCCAGGGGATCGTCGTAACAGGCATCAAGGGATAGAGGCATTGACAACGCACCGGGAGAGAATCCTCAAGACCCTCGCCTTCGAGCAACCGGACAGGGTGGCCCTGCTCGGGGGCTGGGTGATCGATGACCGCCTGCAGCAGACGCTGGCCGGCTGCAGCGAGGCCGAGTACTGGCAGAACCCTCAGCGGTGGGCGGTCGAGGCCGAGCGAGCTCTCGGCGTCGATGGCATGATAGACCTGATCACCCCACCCAAGCCGGGCGACTATCGCCTCGGCCTGACCAGAGAACGCTTTGAGAGCTACCGGGAGCGCTACCGAGCCCCGGAGGACGTGCTCGCCTTCGCCCGGTCGCAGCCCTCCGCCGAGGAAGCCGGGCGCGCCTTCGACGTGGCACGCTGGCGCGAGAGCTTTCGCGCTGAGGTGCTCGCCAGGCAGGCGCTGATGGGTGATATCGTCTATCTCCCAACCTTGTGGGAGGTCGTCCACCCTCGCTTCGAGTGGTACCCCGAGTTCGGCTACGAGAACTATTTGCTGTTCCTCAAGCTCTACCCGGAGGAGGCCGGCCGGCTATACGCCTCGGAGGTCGAGGTCAACCGCAAGAAGGCGCTGGCAGTCCTCGACGTCTACCGGGAGCTGGACATGGTCCCGCTCACTCTGATCGGCGCGGATATCACCGGCAAAGGGGGGCCGGTCGTCTCGCCGGCATTCCTGCGCGAGTGCTACTTCCCCCACGTCCGCCGCGCGCTCGAGCCACTGGTCGAGGCCGGAGTGCGCACCGTGTGGCACTCGGACGGCTACATCCACCCCCTCGTAGATGACATCCTCGCCTGCGGGGTCTCTGGTTTCCAGGGCTTCCAGGAAGAGTACGGAGTGAACATCGCGGAGATCGCCAGACGCCGGACCGTAGACGGGCACAGGCTCGTCCTGTTCGCTGGCCTTTCCTCGGCGGACACCCTCTCCCAGGGCAGCGTCGAGGAGGTGCGCCGGGGCATCGAGCGAATCATCGACACACTCTCTGGAGAGTGCGCGCTGTTCATCCTGCCGGGGAACAACGTCCTGCCCGATTGCCCGGTCGAGAACGTGGTCGAGATGTACCGACACGCCGCCAGGTACAGCCGCAGCCTGAAGCGGCCGGACAAGTAGCCATGTGGCGCGCCCTGCGGTTGCCCCCTGACGGGATGCTGACCCCCAACGAGGCAGAGCGTGTCCACCAGGTCGCCCTCCGCATCCTCGCAGAGATCGGGCTGCATGTGTCGCACGAGCCGCTGCGCGAGGAGCTGGCGCGCCAGGGCCTCTGCGTGCGGCAGGAGCGGGTCTGTTTTCAGCCGCGCCTCGTCGATCGCTACGTGGAGGAGCACCGCCGGCGCCTGCTCTCAGCACCGGTGCCGCCGCCCGAGGATGAGGGCAGGCTGACCCTCTTTGTGAGCGGATACAACCACGATCTTGAGGACCCCGAGGCAGGCTCCATCGCCCCCTTCACAACCGCGCGCCTGATCGAGATGACCCGCTTTGTCGACTCCCTCGCCGACCGCGGCGTGGTCGGATCGACGCCGGGCTACCCGGGCGACGTTCCGCCCGAGCTGCAGCCCCTCAGCCAGTACCGCATCGGTGCCGTGTACTCCCGTCGGGGCGGGTCCTTCGGGGACATCTCGGTGCCATGGGTGATGGAGTGCGTCATGGCCATGGCCGAGGTCATGGGGAGCCCGGTGCAGGGGCTGCCCGTCTACCTGGTCAGCCCGCTTCACCTCGGCGGCGATTCGCTCTCGATCGCCCTGCACTTCCGGGACCGCATCCGCCATCTCCATGTCAGCGGCATGCCCGCCGCAGGCGCGACGGCCCCCATCGCGCCCTTTGGCGCCCTCACGCTCGCCGCTGCCGAGGCCATCGGCAGCTATGTCGCCCTCGCCATCGGAACGGGCCTCGAGGTCAGCTTCTCGGTGTGGGTCTTTCCCTTCGATCTCAGGGCCACCACCATGGTCTTTGGCTCGCCGGAGAATCTGCTGCTGCGCGCCCTGGCCCGGGACCTCAACCGCTTCTATGGGCACCGTCTCACGACCGACCAGGGCCTCGGGGACATCTATGTCATGGCCAAGGAGGCTGGCATCCAGGCCGCCGCCGAGAAGGCCAGCCTGATGACCGCGGCGGCCCTCATGGGGCAGCGCTCCTTCAGTGGCGCGGGCTCCCTGAGCATGGACGACATCTTTAGCCCGCTGCAGCTCCTGATCGACTGCGAGATCCGGGACCACGTGCAGCGTCTGGTCCTTGGCCTGCCGTTTGAGGAGGGCGAGACAGAGTGGGTCGCCCTGGTGCAGGAGGGGGTCGCGCGGGGCTTTATCGCCCAGGATAGCACCCTGGATAACCATCGCCGGTTGCTCTGGTACCCCCGGCTGTTCGACCGCTCCGCGCTCGGTGCGTGGCTGCGGGCGGGCTCGCCGCGGCTGGTCGATCGGGTGCGCGAGATGTATCACGCGCAGCTCGCCTGCGCCACCTACGAGCTGCAGGATAGCGACCGGCGCCGCGAGCTCGACCGCATCTGGGAGTACGCCTGCCGGCGCTTCGCCAGCTAGCGCCGCGATAGAGGCGCTCAGCCCTCCTCGCGATAGGGGCTGTCGAAGCGGAAAAAGTTGCTCTGGGTGCCGTCCTTCGTCGTCTCCTGGTACACAAAGGCCAGGTTTCGCTCGTCAAAGGCCCTGAACCACTCCTCCCAGGAGACGTGCTTCAGCTCCCGCCCGCCGAACCCGGGAAAGTCAAAGCGCAGCACCCCGAGGTGCCCATTGTGCTCTGTTCCCGGCACGGTCGCCGGCACGGCGCCTCGCGCCTCCGCCCAGCGGCGAATGACATCGTGGTTTCGCGTAAGGAGGGTGACTCCCGGCCTTTCGACCCCCTCCTTGGTGGCCACGATATAGCCCTCCCGGAGCCGCCGCTCCTGCTCGGGATCGCCGGTCAGGTAGCGGGATTTCGGCCGCTTTTCCGCCGTCTGCGCCGCTTCCTTGGTTGCAGCCATCGATCTGGTGCTCCTTCGCCCGCCTGTACGTGCTCTATCCCGTACGAGCACGTTTCGTGCCAGACGGCAACACCCCCTTCAGTCCCCCACCCCTGACCCCGCCCCCGCCGCGGCGGGGGCGGGGAATACAGATAAAGGGGGATGGGGCACTGCCCCTCGCATGCGTTTGCCCCGCCTGCGGGGCAAGCTGTCCGCCCCAGAAGCCCCGCCGGGGGAGCACGG
>JAIMBM010000098.1 GCA_023511475.1 Anaerolineae bacterium | reverse complement strand
CCCTTTTTTTTGCCCCCCCCCCCCCGGGGGGGGGGGGGGGGGGGGGGGGGGGGGGGGGGGGGGTAACCCGGCAGGGCGGGGGGGGTTTTTGGGGGCAGCGACCGCGGTCGCTGCGTACAGCCTCGGGTGCCCGAGAGCGAGCGACTCGCCGCGGATGCCAGCCCCGGCGGAGCGAGGTGACCGCGACGAGGTCTCTCGAACATACGCGACCATTTCGCGCATGTAGCGTGTTTTCCCCACCAGTGGTATAATGTGGCCCGGCGTCCTGTTCGGATCCTCGTGGTGGCCTGGCCCAACTCCCGCCGGGCCTTCCTGCATCCCGCAGGCCCTCTCCGAGCGATCCCAAAGCCATCTATGCGCGTCGCGAGGCTTTGCCTGGCGCGCCGGGCTGTGTCGGCACGCCAGGCGGATAGAATCGGACCTCCCAGCGGAGGAAGGCCGTGAGGTACTTTGGCTGCGCCTACTATCCTGAATACTGGGGCCTCGAACGCATCGATGAGGGTGCTCGCCTCATGCGCGAGGCCGGCATCAACCTTGCGCGTATCGGCGAGTTTGCCTGGTGCCGCATGGAGCCTGAAGAGGGCCGCGGGCAGGAGCAGGAGCTACAGGGCGTCCTTGAGCGCTCCGGGCACCCAGGGCATCGCTACAGAGCCGTGCAAAAGTGCTTCCTGGAGATGCAGCGTATCTGCGAGCAGCTGGGCGAGTTGCCCCTGCCGCAGGCCCCCGTGGCCATCGTGCAGGACTATGACGTGCTCTGGACCTACGAGTCCTCGGTCGCCGGCAAGGGTGTGGACTATCCCGGCCAGATCTACCGGCTGCATCGTGAGCTCTACGACCGGCACGTCGTCGCCGACATCATCCCGCCTGAGCGCGACTTCTCGGGCTACCGGCTCGTCATCCTGCCCTCGCTGGTGATCGTCGATCCCGACCTGGCTGCGAGGCTGTCTACCTTTGTCGAGGCCGGGGGGACGGTGCTTGCCACCGGTCAGCTGGGCCTGCGGGATGCCAACGGCAACTATATCCCCGCGCCCGGGCCGCAGCACCTGGCCGATCTTTTTGGGGTTGTGATCCATGGGGGCATGTACCTGCACAGCCACGTGGAGCCCGATGAGGCCCTGTGGGTCCCCGCGCCCGAGACCGGTCGTGCCCCGGTCGCGCTCACCGGCGTGCTGGGCAGCCAGATGGTTGGCGGCCGGGCGGCGGTCTGGGCAGCGGACCTGGCGGCCAACGGCGGCACCTCGATCTGCAAGTTCACCGATGGCGCTTATGCCGGGCAGCCGGCGATCGTTCGCAAGGCTACCGGGGAGGGGCACACCCTCTATGCAGGCGCCATCGGCATGGCCGATGAGCTGCACAGCGCTCTTGTGGGGTACGCGCTTTCCCTGGCCGGGGTCCAACCCGGCCCGGAGACGAGGCGGCACGTTGAGGTCGTCACGCGAGGGGACGTGACCTTTGTGATCAACCATACCGCCCAGAGCATGATCGTCAAGCTTGGGCGGGAGGGCAGGGCGCTGCTGGGCAGCTTCCGGGCGGGGGCGGCGGAGCTGCCGCCTTACGGGGTATGCATCATACGCTAGGAGGCAGAGAGACGGCGTAAGAATGTCACATTTGGGCACAAAACCCCTGGTCTCCCCGAGGTCTTTGCGCTAAAATAATAGTAGGAGATGGGGCCGGCAGCTTGCGCTTGTTGGGTGCTGGGCCTACATCGCCGAGAGCATCGAAAGGGTTAGAGAGCGTCCAGTTCATGTGCGACTCGTCCTTTGGCCGAGCCCGCGAGCGCATCCGCCTGGCCCTGCCGGGCCGTCAGGTTGCCTGCCGGGCGATCATCTTTGACAAAGATGGGACACTGGTTGATCCTACCGGCTTCCAGTCCAGGCTTCTCCTCACCCGCAGCAGGGCCCTGCGCGTAGCCGCAGAGACGAGCATCGGGCCGCTTCAGGGGGCAAGCTCTGACCCCTTGCGCCGCCAGGCCGGCAACCGCCCCGGCAACCCTGCGACACGTTCCGAGGAGAGCCGGGAAAACCAGTCGGTCTCTGACCGACACGCGCCAGTTGACCCGCCATCCCAGCCCGAGCCCGATGGGGCACTGGGCATGGGCGATCCACCTCTTGGGGCTACCCTCCTGCCAGGCGTGGCCGATATGCTCGAGATCTTCCGCGGGCTGGGGTTGCGTCTGGCCATCGCGACGGGCGACCGGCGCCGGCGCGCCGAGGCCACCATGGACGCGCTTGGCGTCGGCGAGTGCTTTTCCGCCATAGTGGGAATAGACGACGTCGCGCGCGGCAAGCCGGCCCCCGACATGGTCGATGCGGCCTGCGCCCGCCTCGGGTGCTTGCCGGAGGAAGTCGTCGTTGTTGGCGATAGCCCCGCCGATCTGATGATGGGGCGCGCAGCCGGAGTCGCCGCGTGTATAGGGGTGACCAATGGGCTGGGCAGCAGTGAGCGCCTGGGGGCTCTGGCGGATGCTGTGCTTCACTCCGTAGCCGAGCTGCCGAGCCTGGTTGTCTGCGAGGAGTAGCGCTGGAGGCATGGGGGAGACGCTTCGCCTTGGCTATGTGGGCTGCGGCTTTATGGCGCAAAAGGTCCACATCCCCAACTTTGCTTCCATCCGTGAGTGCCGGCTGGTGGCGCTGGCCGAGGTCCGCCGGAAGCTGGGCCACAAGGTTCAGGCCCGCTTCGGCATACCCAGGCTGTATCCGGACCACGAGGCGTTGCTGGGCGATCCGGAGGTCGATGCCGTTGCCGTCTCGGCTGACTGGGCCATCCAGGGAGAGATCGCCCGAGACGCCCTGCTGGCGGGCAAGCACGTCTTCATGGAAAAGCCCATGGCCATCTCGCTCTCGCAGGCCATGGGGATCGTCGAGGCGGCCAGGCGGTCGAACAGGCAGCTCATGGTCGGCTATATGAAGCGCTATGACGCGGGCAACGAGCTGGCGAAGGCCGAGATCGATGCCTTCCGGGCCTCAGGCGAGCTCGGTCCGATCACCTATGCCCGGAATCACGGCTTCTGCGGGGACTGGGTCGCCGGCCTCGACGCACCGATGGATACCACCGATGAGCCCTACCCTCGCACGCCGGCCCGCGGGCCGGACTGGCTTCCCGCCGAGTTCCTGCCCCGCTACCTGCAGTACCTTCAGCAGTATACTCACAACATCAACCTGCTCCGCTGGCTCCTCGACGCTGGCGACAGGGTTGGCGTGCGTGCCGTAGACCTCGACGATGATGGCTACACGGGCGTCGTTGTACTGGATATGGCAGGCGTGCGCGCCGCCCTTGAGAGCGGATCGCTCTCCCACTACCGCTGGGATGAGCACACGCAGGTCTACTTCCGCGACGGTTGGGTCAAGACCTGGGCCCCGCCACTCTTGCTCCGGCAAGTCCCTGCTGAGGTCGAAGTCTACCGCGCGGGCAGCCAGCAGAGCTTTACCCGGCCAATCCCCCGACCACAGGCCTGGACCTGGAGCTACAGACGCGAGGCCGAGCACTTTGTGCACTGCGTGCTGACCGGCGAGCCGGTGCGCTCCTCAGGCGAGGACACCCTGACCGACGTGCGGCTCTTTGAGGAGATCTACCGCACCTATCTGAGGGGCCGGGGCGTCCTGTAGGGGCCATCCGGGCGGACCTCAGGCCGCAAGGTAGCGCCGCAGGGTCCTCGCGGCCTCAGCGGACTCGCGCTCCCACTCTTCCCAGCGGCACTCCACAGAGATTCTCCCCTGGTATCCGGCCTGCCGGAGGTGGGCAATGAGGTCGGCAAAGTCGTGTCGGCCGGTCGGAGCGCCCCGGTCGGGATCGGAGACGTGCACATGTCGCAGCAGGTCTCCGGCCTCGAGCAGGCTGGTAAGGGGCTCCTTCGCCTCGTGCATATGGTAGAAGTCGGCCAGCACCCCTACCCAGGGATGCCCCAGTGGGCGCACGATCTCTGCCGCCTCGGCCACGGTGTGTACCAGGTTCGTCTCTGCCTGCCGCAGGGGCTCGAGGGCGATGGCCACACCATGCCGGGCGCCCGCATCCGCCATGATCAGGAGCACGTCGCGCAGCTGCTCGAGCGCCCGTGCCGGCGAAAAGCCCTCCGGTGCCGACCGTGCCCGCCCACTGCCAAAGACCATCACCGCAATTCCCAGCTCTGCGGCCCGGCGGACCGCCGTCTCGACATAAGTACGCGTCGCCGCCAGGTCAGCCTCGGGGCCGGTGAGGTGCCAGTCGCCCGGGAAGAACACGTTGGCTGCCTCGACCGGCAGCCCTCCGGCCCGGATCTCGGCGCGGAGTGCCTGCCAGACCTCCTCGCCCTCGACGGGTCGCAGGTTGTCGACGACGGTCAGCTCCGCAAAGTCGTATCCCGCCTGCCGCGCTGCGGCGATACGTTCGCGCGGCACACAGCAACCAAGTCTCATGGTGATCTCCTTCGGATACAGGCTACGCCTCAGGGGAGGCCGCCGGCAGCTCCACGAGAAGGGTAGCTCCAGGGCCCTGGTTGTTGGCCGCAGAGATCCGGCCCCCGTGCGCCCGCACCACGCCATAGCACATGGAGAGGCCGAGGCTCGAGCTCAATCCTCGCTCGTCGCACGTGGCAAAGGGCTCAAAGATTCTATCAAGCATCTCGGGTGGAAAGCTCGCTCCGTCATCGGAGACCGCGAGAGTCACCCGGCCCCGGTAGGTTGCCTCGATCGTCAGCCTGCCCGCGCCCCGGCGGCTGGCGATGGCCCGAAGCGCGCCTTCGACCAGCTCTCTCAGGATCGTGGCGAGCTGCAGCCGGTCCCCGACGATGGGGGGGAGCCCCTCCTCGATGCGCAGGTCGACCGTCGCCCCGACGGCAGAGATTGTGGCCTCGAGCGCATCCAGGACCTCCCTGACCAGGGTGGGAAGCTCGATATCAGTCGGGGCGATTGGTTGCTGGCGTGCAAAGGCCAGGAGCTCGCGCACGACCTGTGCGGCACGTCGCGCTCCACGGTCGATGCGCTCGAGGGCATCGTGTACGCTGGGGGGCAGCTCCTCGCCAAGGAGCATCTGGGCATAGCCGGAGACGATGGCGAGGGGGTTGTTCAGCTCATGAGCCACTCCGGCGACGATGCGGCCGAGGGAGGCCATCTTTTCTGCCTCGATTAGCTGGGCCTGTGCTGCGCGCAACTGCCTCATCTGCTCCGTCTGCCCGGCGTAGAGCTGGGCGTTATCCAGCGTGAGGGCTCCCAGCGCGCCCAGCCTGAAGCCCAACTGCGCCTCGGCAAGGTCGAAGGGACGCCGGGTGCGGCGCCCGAGGAAGAGAAAGCCGAGGGGCGCGCCGCGGGCGCGCAGCGGCACGGTAAGCGACGTGCGGATGCCGAGGGCTGCCCCGAAGAGGGCCATCAGATCGCCATCCTTGGGCCACAGTGCAGCCACCGGCTGCCCGTCCGTAGCGGCCTGCCTTGTGGCCGGGAGGCAATCCAGAGACACACGATGCAGGCCGGCTGCCTCCAGCCTCTTGTGCCTCGCGCCGCGCAGGAGCCGCAGCTGCAGCGTGTCGGTGACCGGCTCGTAGCGGTAGAAGGCGGCCAGATCGCAGGGAACAAGGTCTCTGGCCTCGTCGACCAGCACGCGGGCAATGGCATCGGGGTCAAAGGTTGCACTGAGGAGCTGGCCGATCTGCAGGAGCAGGGTAGACTCGGCCGCCCCCTGCTCCATGGCCCGCCACTGGTCTGCCCGCGCCAGCGCCGCCGCCGCCAGTCGGGAGAAGGCAGCGACCGCCTCGCCCTCGCGCGAGCCTGGAATCGAGCTCTGGTCGAAGAGCCCCAGGAGGCCCAGCCGGGTGCCCTCCCGGACCAGGGGCACGAGCATCACCGAGGTGCTTCCAGCAGCCGATAGCAGCCTGCGCACCCAGCCGGGCGCTTCGCCCCCGGCGGAGAACTCGCACTTGCGATCGCCCAGGCTCGCCACATCCCGCTCGGACACACCGATGTCGGCCGCGAACGTGCCTGCCGGGCCGGCCTGCGCCCGTACCCGGTACCGCCCGGTGGCTTCGTCCGGGGCAAGGAGCGCGGCCCCGCTGCACTGCAGCGCGCGGACTGCCTCGTCGACGATGGTCTGCGCGGCCCTCTCGGACTCCAACGCGTCCGCCAGGGCCTCCGCTGCGCTCAGGAGGCGCGCAAGGATGGATTCGGAGCCGGGGGAGATCCCTTCTGTCTGCCCGAGTTCGGACAGACCCTCGCGCTGCTGCAGGGAAGCGCCCGTCTCCGTCCGCGGGATACGGCCTCTGGCCTCGCCGGGGCGGACCCGGCCGGCCGCCTGCTCGTTCTCTCCGGAGCTATGTGCGTTGGTCGGTGCCATGAAAGCCTCTCTCGGGGAAGAGCTTGGCCGTGCCCGGGAGCGCCGGAGCGTCTCAGGACCGGCTGCCAGCACATCATATTGAGCGTGTCCCGTCAGCAAGATCGCCCGTTTTGGGCTCAGTAGGCGTTGCGGTCGCGAAGGAAGCTGAGCAGCGTGCGCAGCAGTATCTTGATATCGAGGAGCAGCGACCAGTTCTCCACATAGTACAGATCGTACTTGGTGCGCTCTACGATGGAGGTATCGCCCCGCAGACCGTTCACCTGAGCCCAGCCGGTCATCCCTGCCTTCTCGCGGTGCCGGTCCATGTACCGTGGGACGACCTGCCTGAACTGCTCGACGAACACCGGCCGCTCTGGTCGCGGGCCGACCAGGCTCATGTCCCCAAGGAGCACGTTGATGAGCTGTGGCAGCTCGTCCAGCGAGGTGCGCCGCAGGAAGGCGCCGATGCGCGTTCTGCGCGGGTCCTCGCGGCTGGCCCAGACGGGTCCGGTCTCATCCTCGGCTCCCATGCGCATGGAGCGGAACTTGAGCACCGGGAAGGGTCGCGCATCCAGGCCCATACGAATCTGGCTGTAGAAGACAGGGCCGGGGGAATCGAGCTTGATCAGGAGCGCGATGAGCAGGAAGAGCGGGGAGAGGAAGATGAGGCCGATGGCGCTGCCGACCACATCCATGGCACGCTTGAGGCTGAGGCGCCAGCCGCGCAGGGCGACGTTGCGCATGGTGAGCATGGGCAGGCCGTTGAGGTCACCGAGGGAGAGCTCGGTCGCCATGATCTGGAACACGTCCGGGAAGACCTTGATTACAACGTTTTCTCGCTCGCACTCGTAGATGAGGTCGAGGAGCTGCTCATGCGGCGCCTCGGGCAGGGCGATGACGACCTCGTCGACCCCCTCGTTGCGGATGGTCTGCCTGAGGGCGCTGTGCGGGCCGAGCACCGGCAATCCGGCCGCGCTCTTGCGCCCCGGCGTCTCATCGAGGAAGCCGACGACCTCGTACCCGAGGCTCGGCGACTGCCTGATCCGCTGGGCGATCATGCGGCCGACATCCCCCGCGCCGACGATGAGTACCCGGTCCGGATTCTTTGCGCGCACGCTGCGGCGCCAGGCGCCCACGACGAGCCTGCCAATCATCACAGAGACGATGGCAAAGAAGGCAAAGTAGATGATCATCAGGCGGGGGTAGTCCAGGTCCTTGTACAGGAACGCGGTACCCGCCGTGGCCACCAGCGTGCCGATGCAGACGGCGGCCGTGACATTGTAGAGCTGGTCGATGCGGGATACGTTGTGGGGCTGGTGGTACAGGCGGTAGAAGAAAAAGGTCACCAGCAGGCTGAGGACCTGCAGGACCATCATCCCGGCGTAGCTGCGGAAGGGTGCGATGTTGACAGCCGGCGGGTACTGCACGACCGAGCGCAGCTGGTAGGCGGCGAAGAACGCCACCATGATCATGGCGGCATCCATCAGCACCGTGGCCAGGGTAAACCAGAGGCTCCGTTTTCTCCGCATCGTGCCATCGCCTCACAGGATGCTGGCTGCGGCCGGTTGGCCTGGAGCGCGAGGGTGATCACCCAGCCCTCTCAGGCAGACGCTCACAGGCTGCCCGAAGTTCCGTCGCCCCTAGGCCGATGCCACCCTTCTTCTCGCGGGCGGCCGTAGCCAGTTGCGCAGCAGCGCCATCGCCCCGAGCACCACAATCCCGGCATAGATCAGCCAGTTGAGCAGGAAGAAGGTACGTCGCTCATAGTGCTTGCGGTGGAAGAGGGCCATGGCCTCGTAGAAGTGGTAGATTGAGGCGGTGCTGCGCTGCCGCGTAGATGCCCCCTTGTAGTGCAACACGGTTACCGCAGGGTTGTAGTAGATGCGCCAGCCACGCTCCTTGATCCGGTAGCAGAGATCGATATCCTCGCCGTACATGAAGAAACGCTCGTCCAGCAGCCCGATCTCATCAAGAACCGGGCCACGGATCAGCATGAACGCTCCCACGAGGCTGTCGACCTCGGCGAGCACGTTCGGATCGAGGTGCTCGAGGTTGTAGCGGCCAAAGCGCGGGTGTCGCGGGAACAGGCGCGACAGGCCGGTCAGCCGGTAGAATGCGTTCTCGGGGGTGGGAAAGGAGCGACGACAGGCCTTATCCAGGCTGCCATCCTGCCGTACGAGCTTGGGGCCAACGGCGCCGGCCTCGGGGTGTGCCTCCATGAACGCCACGAGGTCTGCCAGGTCGTCCGGTTTCAGGAGCGTGTCCGGGTTGAGGCGATAGAGGATCTCGCCCGTGTCGAGCGACTGGACGAGCGCGCCGAGCACCGCGTTCGCGAGGGCGGGTGCGGCGAAGATGGCGTCGAGCTCGCGGGAGAGACCCGTGGACGGGGCGGTGTGTGCCGCGGGCCGGACGGGTCCGAGGAGG
>JAIMBM010000097.1 GCA_023511475.1 Anaerolineae bacterium | reverse complement strand
CATAATATCTTCCCGCTCCCCCAGGCGGGCGCCCCGGCGTCCGCCTGGGGGAGCGGGAAGGGGGAGGGGGTTCTCGAACGCAGGGCCGTTGAGCGCCATCCCGACGGCTTCTGTGCGGCATGGAGGGGTACGCACCGAAAAGGCCCAAGTCGAGGGGAATGCCCCGAGCGTGAGGGCGCTGCAAGACGCGATGCCTCCGACCTCCCTGGGTGAATGGGCCTATCCGCCCCCGGACCCCCGCAGGAGCGTGCGGCTCCCACCAGAGGGAGGGGAGATAGCTGAAATAGGGTTCCGTGCTGACGGGGACAGAGCGCGCTGCCATGGTCATACCGCCAGCTCTCGCCCGATGGCGCCAACGGCGGCCGGCTGCACAATGGCGAGACTGTCTATCTCTACCGCCGATGCGCCTTCGGCGAGGAAAGCCCCGGCGTCGGCTGCGGTGAGGATGCCGCCGCGGGCCACAAGGGGGAGATCGACTGCCTGCCGCACCTCGCGGACGGCGTGGAGGACCAGGGGGTGCAGCAGCGGCCCGTGCACCTCGACTGGGCGCGGCGGTTCGTCCTCAGCCAGGCGGGCGAGTCCCTGCGGCGGCGCGGCGATGACGAGGGCGTCGGACAGGTCCCGGACGGCGCGGGCAAAAGCCGTCGCCTGTGTCAGCGGCACGCGGACGAGGAGAGGCAGCTCCACCGTCTCCCGCAGTGTGGCGAGCGCGGCGCGGGCGAGCTCGAGATCGCCAGGCTGCAGGTCTACCTCGAGGGCGCGCACGCCCAGCTCCTCGAGACGCTCTCCGGCGTGAGCCACACCGTCCGGATGGAATGCCGTCACGCGAGCCAGGACGGGCAACTCACCCGCCGCCCGCAGGAGTCGACGTAAGCCGGAGATGGAGTGAGCGCCGGGGCCGACCTCCACGACCACGCCGCCGGGCCGCTCGATAACGCGACGCGGCCTGCGGCGCGCTCCGCCGATCTCGGGCGCGACGATGGCGCCCAACACATCACGGTCGCAGAGTGAGAGGAGCTCGGCGGTGCAGTTGGCGAGCAGCAACGGGCTCCTGACGAGCAGGCCAACCTTGTGCTGCGGCGCCAGTTGCACGGTCACTGCAGCGGGTACTCCTTGAAGTACTGGACTATGGCGTCCACATAGGCCTGTGCGAGGGCCTCCTGCGCGTCCTCGCGCATGATAAGGTAAGCCTCCGCGTCGCAGGTGATAAAGATCGGCTCGCTCAGCACGCCTGGCATGTTGCTCGGCCGGACGATGATCTCATCCTTGGGCCCCAGGATCATGAGGTGATGGCCGGGATCGCCGGGGTAGGCCGGCGCGTGGTCGATCAGGACGCCGCGGTCGCTGGGCTCGTGCCCCACGCTGCGCAAGGCGGCGAGGACGTTCTGGTGCACCAGGGTGGCGAGGCGCAGATTGCGGTCGCCGAAGGGGCGATCGGGGCAGTAGTAGGTCTCGGTGCCTCCTGTGGCCCGCCACAGCTCCTCATCGTCGCACTCCCAGGCGTTCAGGTGCACGGAGAGGAGGATATCTGCGCCCGACTCGTTGATGAGGTCAGTTCGCGTCTGGACAACGTCGCGAAGGTCGATCTCGCCATCGCCGGTGACATCCCGCTCATAGAGGTTGGGGTCATAGTCGCCGTCGCGGGTGTAGAACACGCGGTAGCCGAGGGCTTGCAGCCTGGCGCCGATGCGGAGGGCGAGCTGCAGCGTGATGGTGCTCTCGTGCAGGTCCATCTCACCGGCACGGTTAAAGTGCCGTGCGCCCAGGTCCTCCCCGCCATGGCCTGGATCGATGGCCACGAGAGGCCCCTGCCCGGGGATACGTGTCGGCGTCGGCGGGGGTGCAACGGTCGGGTCGACCTGAGGCGTAGCAGACGGGGTCTCCTGAACGATGACGGGCGTGATGGCCGCGACCTTGATCGGGCTCGGGCTCGGTGAGGGGGGCGCCGGCGGACGAGTCTGCACACATCTGACGAGAAGGAAAGCCACCAACAGGCAGCAGAGGGCAAAGGCGGCCAGTCTTTTCATCCGATGAGCTCCCTGAGGTCAAAGACCGGGCCTCCTGTGCAGACCCGGCGAGGCCCGCGATGGGTGTCGGTGAGGCAGGACCCACACCAACCCAGGCCGCAGGCCAGTCCCTTCTCCACAAAGCACTCTACCTGCCCGGGCCGCAGCGTTTGCAGACCGCTCCAGCGAGGAAGGTCCTCCACAGACGCGGCGATCGCCGTCTGGTCGGCCCAGGTCAGGTGTTCGGCCACTACCCCCCAAAAGCCCATAGCGGGGGCCGGGATGACCTCAACGGCGCCGGGCACAATCGCGGCGAGATTCCGCGCGGCCGCCGCCTCGAGAATGAGGCTGACGCTAAGATCCGATGCCAGGGCCCGTGCCGCGAGGCCCAGCAGTGGCCCGACGGGGCCGGTCTGCGTCGCGAGCAGCAGCCGACGGGTCGCCGGTTGCAGGTCGAAGCCGCGCCCGAGAGGTCCCATCACGCTGACGCGCTCGCCGAGCGGCCGGCGGGCGAGCCAGCCCAGACCTGGATCGTCCCCAGCGAAGAGGAAGGAGATGCTCTCCTCCTCGAGACGCAGGAAGGGAAGCGCGCGGCGGAGGTACGGGTCCCAGCTGTCGGCGCAGCGCACCATGGCGAACTGCCCCGGGCTCGCCGTGCGCGCGATCTCGGGTGCCACCATCGTGACCAGGTGCTGCCCGCCGGCGAGCCGGGCGCCGGCTGAGATCACGGCCTCAGTCTCGAGCGGCGCTGCCATCGTTGCTACCTCTGGAGGCCAGGATGCAGGAGGGAACCTGGCAAAGGTCGCCGGGCCTCGGCGCCTCGCGCTCCCTTGCCCTCTGGTGAGTCGGCGCCGCAACCGCCGGCCATGCACGGCCCGTGACCTATGGAGCCTCCTGCAGCGCCTCGATAAGCCGGAAGGGGTCGCTGGCGATGACCGGCGTGCCGTAGAGCTCCATGGCACCGATGTCGGAGGTGCGGTTGGTGAGGGAGCCACGGTCCACGATGCGGGTGATGGCGGGAAAGCCGGTCCAGTCCTCCTGCACGGCGTCGATGGGGCGCAGATAGACGGCCACGTTAAAGCTGCGTACGCCCAGCTGGCTCACATAGGTGTGGAGGACGCGGTAGAGCGCAGCAGCCATATCCCGGTTCAGACGCGGGCCGATGAGCAGCACTTCCTTCTCTTTGACCGGAGTCAGGTGAGCCAGCACGTGCACATCGCCAAAGGTTGTGGCCAGGCCCAGGCTGCGGTGTACGGCCACGAGATCGTCAAAGTAGCTCACGTCGTGGGCAACGCGATAGAGCAGGGCGGCACGGCGGAGCGCCTCGACGCGCGCATAGTGGATGCCGCGGCTGAGGGTCATCTGCGCGTGGCCGTGGATGATCGACGCGCCGGCACGCCAGAGCCCGTTCCACAGGAAGAAGAAGTAGCGGGCGGCACCGTCGGCGTTGTGGGCCTTGCGGGCCCAGGTCAGCGCCGTGTCGATATAGTCGGCGATGGCCTCTTCAGTGAAGGAGAGGGGATCATGCTCGTCAAAGATCACCAGACCGTGGAAGCCGTCGTACTTGGCGACGTTGGAGGCAGTGATGCAGTGCTTGCCACGCACCCGGCCAAAGACGTCGGCGGGGGTGCCGTGCTCGGGATCGCAGAAGGGGTCGCCGGTCCGAGCGATCTCCGCCTCGACTTGCGCGTCGCCCTGGGCCTCCATGGGGCGGCTGGCGCGCAGCTCGTTGTAGAGGGCGCCTTCCAGGGTGATCAGGTTGGTCACCTTGACGATCCGTTGCTCCTCGACGGCGGCGACGGAGCCAAAGTACTTCTCGATCCAGGTATGCATGCTCTCCGGAGCGCGGAGCCGGCCCGTTGTGGTGTTGATCAGGTAGATGCGGGCGACGCGGTCCCGCTCCTCCTGTGGCAGGCCAAGCACCATCTCCTCCAGCTGGGCGATGCTGCGTTGAGTGTCGGTCAAGCGATACCTCCGCAGGGGGTTAGTGCAGCAGGCGCGATGTTAGCATAGGAGAGGAGAAATGGCAAACGATGGAGCACCGCGGCGGCGAGGCGCGTAGCACGCCATGAGTCTCAATGCTATCGCGCCAAGACACCCGGGCAAAGACTCACTTCTTCTCGATGACCACGATCTCTTCTTTTATGGCGTTGCCGGATCCAGTGGTCCCCTGCCGTATGCGCCACACCATCACATCGCTAACGCGGAAGCCGACCTCAGGACGCTCTGCCAGCTGCGCAAGGATCGTCCCCGTCGGGGTGAAGGTTTGCAGGTAGGTGCACTGCTCGCCCACCACATAGGCGGCTTTCCCGCCCGGACGCAAGACCTGCGACAGCGAGAGCAGATGGCGATACATGCCGCCAAAATACTCCTCAATGATGCGAGGGTACAGCTTTGCGAACCCGTATTTCTTCCCCGCCGTCTTTCGCCTTAGCTCATCAGCGAGCGCCTTTATGTACGGGAGGTCAGCGACTAGCTTGCCGTCGCTGTCCTCTTTGTAGATGCCCTTGCTGTGGCTTCTTACCATGCGACCCTTGATGCGCCGAAGACTCTCGCGGTCGTGTACGAAGCCGAGATAGACGAGCTCGAGGCGTGTGTTCCGGGTATAGTCCTTCTCCGTTGGGTAGGGTGGCGAAGTGATCACACAGTCGACTTGCTCGAAACCAGCCTCCCGCAGCAGAACGTCGCACTGTCGTGAGTCGCCTTCGAGTACCCAGTTGCGGCCCACTTCCGGCATTGCTGACACTGTCCTCAGGTCGTCGGCAATTGTGCTCACTTTCGCTGTGAAGGCGCGCAGCACGTCGTGGTTGCCGCTGCCCTTGACGACATAAATCTCCGGGCCGAATCGGACATTGGCGATGCTCTCTACGATGCATGACACAAGCGCCAGCTTGAGGAGCAAGGTGTAGCGCACATCTACACGCAGTTCTTTGATCTCCGTAAGCAGAGCAACTGAGATGAGGAAGGGGGTTTCGTCAATCCAGTGGCGACTGATCATCCCCGACTGCACCACATACTGCCCCTCTGGTGACTGGGCCAATATGTGGGCACGTAGAGAGGCGAGGTCGCTGCGGTTGGAGAACAAGGGCATGTCGCCGATCAGGAGGGCCTGAGACAGCGGTGCCACCTTTGCGACGAGGTGCCGGGAGAGCTCCTCAACAAGTTCGGGGTCCAGGTCCCAGTCAGTCTTGACCTGCGAGGCAACCACCGATGCGGGGTTGGCGTCGATGCCTATCGAGTCGATGCCCAACTTCTTGCATTCGACCAGGGTCGTGCCCGTGCCACAGAATGGGTCCAACACCAGTGCCCCTCGGCCTACGCCGAGGCGCATGAGCAGGTCAGCAATGAGATGGTCTGGATAGGCCAGCACGAACTGATACCAGCCATGCACGACCTCACTCCGAAGTTTCTGCCTCTGCCTGCCCGCCTGCAGCTCGGAAACAGCCTCAGCCATTGGTGTCTCCCGCCGATGTGGTGGAGGTTCTCTGCGCGTCCGCTTCGCGAACAAGACGATACCGCCTGTAGTTGATCACCTCAACGCTTTCACTGTCAAGGGCGTCGTTGAACTCCAAGAAGAACAACGAGCCGTCAAGAGACGCCTTCACTGCCACCGGCCGAAGCGTCAACTCCGGCAACGTGGCACGCGTGTAGGCGTTCATGGCTACCACCTGGACCACTCCAAGAGGCTCCCGGGCAGTCTTGGCCTCAACGGGAACCGCGTACTGCCGCCCATCGATATCTACGCCCAGATAGAGGTCGTCGATCTCTACCTGTCCGCTTCCCTGCACGAACGCCCTGATGTGTCCCTGTACGTGGTACGCGGTGATGCCCAGAAAGGTATCCACGAGTCGGTTGTATCGTACCCGCGCGAGCAGCCCCTGCTCGTCTGTGCCCCCATACTTGAGGATTATGTCGGGGGTTGCATCGAGCATCTCAATGGCGCGCAGATCCTCAGGAACCCCAATGTAGGCGCTTCTCCGCAGACGTCGAAACGCATAGCGCCCTCTGCCTCTTCCTTCTATCACCCAGTTGCCAGTGCTGGTGATCTCCTCGGGCATAGGGCGCCTTCCACCCCGATACGAATAGGCGACGTCACCGAGGTTCCGTACCTTCTTCCCCCAATCCCTGAGGATGTCAGCCATCTCGTCACGCTCGAACTCGAACTCGTCGCAGTTCGCGCCACCGTGGCGCCGGAACACTTCGACTATGAGGCGGTCGTAGAGCGTTTGTTCCACCTCTGCCTCCGCCAGCCAGGAAACGCCTGCGTCGTGGCGCTTCACGCAGACAAGCCGGTACTCGGACTTGTGGCACTACCACCTTGCTCTCTCATTATACTCCCATGTGGCAAGCTTCCTGGAACCCCAGCAGCCGCGCGGCGTTGCGGTAGTAGACCTTCTCGAGCACGTCGTCCGGCAGGCCAAGGCCATGGATGCGCCACCGGCCCTGCCCGCCCGGCTTCTCCTCGTCGCCACTGTAGGCAAAGTGCTCGTCCCACGTCTCGAGGAAGCGGAAGTGCACCTCGTAGAGGGGATACGATCCAGGTATCAGGTCGGTGCCAAACAGGATGCGGTCGGCGTGCTCAAGGAAGAAGCGCCGCGCCGAGTATGGCTGGCGCCCCAGCTCGGCCACCCGCGCAGCGATGTCCACGTGGAAGTTGGGCGCCTCGTCCAGCAGAGCCCCGACCCAGCCGAGGTTCTCCGGATAGCAGCCGACGTGCGCGCCGATAAAGGTCGTGCGCGGGTGCCGCCGCACGACGTTGGCCATCCCCTCAACAAGGGCCTCGAACGGGGGATACTCCGGCCCGTAGAAATGCCAGTCCGGAAAGGCCCGCAGCTCCTCGTAGCGCTCGTTGCGCCCGTCGAGGGGCCAGAAGAAGGCGACCGGGTCCGCAATGTGAATGAGGACCGGCACCCCGAGTTCGCCCGCCCGCGCCCACAGGGGATCGAGCCGGGGATCGTCCACGGGGACGAGCCGCGCCTGCGCGTCCCTCACCTTCAGGCCCAGGTTCTTCCAGACCTTCAGCCCCTGCGCGCCCCGGCGGACCTGAGCCTCGAGCCGGTCGGCCGCCCACTCGCCAAAGTCCTGCGGGTGCTCGGCCCAGCGCTCCCAGGCGACCCCGCCGAAGCAGGCAAAGCGCTCCGGGGCAGCGGCCTTGAAGGAGTCGAGGCGCTGGTGCAGAATCTCCTCGCCCCAGCCGCCATCGAGGTCGACGACGGCGCTCACGTTGACCGCGTCCATGCGGGCGATAAGCTCCGCCGGCGGCATGGCCGGCTCGACGACGCCAAAGGTCTTCCCAAGGTGCGAGTGGGCGTCGATCGCCGGGAAGCGGGGACGCGGCACCTGGTGCGCGGGTACCACCAGCGCCGGTCGTGGCTGAAAGTCTCTGAGCAACATCTCCTCGGTCATAGCTGGCCTTCCTCTGCCGGTCGCCTCCCCGGGGCCAACCGCATTGCGATACCCTGCCCTTTGGCCTATAATGGCGTTGAGCTGAGAGCAAGGCCCTCAGCTGATAGCTCGGTTCCCCGGAGGTCCGATGACTCTATCTCACCTCGATGAGCGCGGGCAGGCGCGCATGGTGGACGTGGGCGAGAAGCCCATAACGCGCCGCGAAGCCGTGGCCCGTGGCTGGGTAGTCATGCAGCCCGGGACGCTGGCACGCGTGCAGGAAGGCAACCTCCCCAAAGGCGACGTGTTCGCGACCGCCCGCCTTGCGGGCATCCAGGCTGCCAAGCGCACCTGGGAGCTGATCCCGTTGACCCATCCGCTGCCCCTGGATGCCGTCGCCGTTGACGTCCGGGCCGACGAGGCCTCGAATGCCGTAGAGATCACTGCCACGGTGCACGTCACCGCTCGCACCGGCGCCGAGATGGAGGCTCTGACCGCGGTAGCGGCAGCCGCTCTGACCATCTACGACATGATCAAGGGCATCGACCGCTCCGCGCACATCGAGTCCATCCGCCTGGTGAAAAAGGCAGGCGGCAAGAGCGGAACCTGGGAGCTCGACGAGCGGGAGCTGGGCCGCAGGCCCTACTGAACCGGCGTGCGCGGCGCTGCCGCCTGCCTGTCACTCAACCTCCGGCCAGTCGAGCATCTGCACCCAGACCCGGGTGCCGGCGCTGACCTTTCCGGGCTGCTTGGGGATAATGGCCAGGCCGTTGGCCCGGACCATGGACGACAGGATGCCGGAGCCCTGCGGGCCTGTCAGACGCGCCGTGAACTGGCCGGTGACATCCTGCGTCACGATGGCACGCAGGAAGCGGACCCGGTCGGCATAGCTCTTGGCATCGTCGAGCAGGGTGGCCTCGATCTCGGGCTTGCGCAGGTGCCGCCGGCCCAGCATCTTGAGGATGACGGGGCGGGCGAACTGCTCAAAGACGACCATCGCCGAAACCGGGTTGCCCGGCAGGCCGAGCAGGGGCACCCCGCGCAGGTGGCCGAAGGCCATCGGTTTGCCGGGCTGCATGCGCACCTGCCAGAAATCGATGTGGCCGAGCTGGTGAAGCACGCGCTTGACCAGGTCATAGTCACCGACGGACACACCTCCGGAGGTGAGGAAGAGGTCGGCGCCCTGAGCGATGCCCTGCTCGATGCGGTCGGTGACTTCGGCGACGGTGTCTCGGGCGATGGGCAGAAGCAGCGGGATGCCACCGTACTTGAGCACCTGTGCATGGTTGGAGTAGCTGTTCGAGTTCCGTATCTTGCCGGGAGCGAGGGGCTGGTCGATGTCGACCAACTCATCACCCGTAGCA
>JAIMBM010000096.1 GCA_023511475.1 Anaerolineae bacterium | reverse complement strand
GGCGGGGTTAGGGGTGGGGGTCTGAAGATGGAAGGTCCTTACGCCTGCACAGGGGGCGGAGCCTGTCCGCCCCTGAACGACTTGGAGGGGGCCACGGGGGTTGGGGGGCTTCATCAGCAGCACCAGCCTGTCCACAGGCTGAACCACAGCCGGGTCCAGTTCAGGCTTGCCGAATTAGCACATTTGTGCTAATCTCAAACCAAAGCCTGCGCTACAGCCGCGCCGCGGCGGCTGTGCTGCTCTGGCCTGCGGGAGCGCGTATGCCCTACGTCGAGCTGCACTGTCACTCCCACTACTCGCTCCTGGATGGGGCCTCGTCGCCCGAGGCCCTGTTGGACCGCGCCGCCGAGCTGGGCTACAGCGCCCTGGCCCTGACCGACCACGATGGGCTGTACGGGGCGATCCCCTTCTACCTGGCGGCACGGGAACGTGGCATCAAGCCGATCATCGGCGCCGAGGTCACGCTGGATGACGGCAGCCATCTCACGCTCCTCGCGCGCGATCGGACGGGCTATGCCAACCTCTGCGGCCTCCTGTCGCATGGGGACCTCGCCGGCAGCAAGCGACACCCGCTGCTGAGTTGGGAGGCGCTCGCGAGCCGCGCTGCGGGCCTGATCGCCCTCTCCGGCTGCGAGCGGGGCGCCCTTTCCCGCCTGCTCATGGAAGGCAGGCACGATGAGGCCCGCGAGCTGGCCGGCCGCTGCCGGGAGGTCTTTCACGGACGCTACTATATCGAGCTTCAGCGGCACCGGCTGCCCGAGGACGCGCGCCGCAACTACTATCTCGCCCGGCTCGCAAAGCGCCTGAGGGTCCCGACCGTCGTGACCCACAACGTCCACTATGCCACCCGCGAGCGGCACCGCCTGCACGACGTGCTTACGGCCATCGCCCAGCGCACCACCCTGGACCGGGCCCGTCTGCGCCCCAACTCGGAGTACTACCTCCCTTCCCCGGCCGAGGTCGAGGCCTGGCACCGGGCACATCCCGAGGCGATTGCGGCGACGGCCGAGATTGCGGCGCAATGCGAGGTCGATCTGGATTTCGCCGGCGAGCGCCTGCCCGAGTTCCCCGTCCCTCCCGGCGAGACGGCCTTCAGCTACCTCTATCAGCTCTGTCACGAAGGGCTGCGACGCAAGTACCAGCCGGTGACGCCCGAGGCGGCCCGTCAGCTGCAGCACGAGCTCGAGGTCATCCAGCAGGCGGGGCTCGCGGGCTATTTCCTCATCGTGTGGGATATCGTGCGCTTTGCCCGCGAGCAGGGGATCCTCGCGCGGGGCCGGGGCTCGGCGGCCAACTCGATCGTCGCCTATGTGCTGGATATCACCGCCGTCGATCCCATCGCGCACAACCTGCTGTTCGAGCGGTTTCTCACCCCGGGCAGCCGGACCATGCCGGACATCGACATCGACTTTGCCGCTGACCGTCGCGAGGAGGTCATCCAGTACGTCTACCGCACCTACGGCGAGGAGCGAACCGGCATGGTTGCGACGACGATTACCTACCATGCCCGCAGCGCCGTCCGCGACGTGGGCAAGGCACTGGGCCTGCCGCTGGATGTCGTCGACCGGGTCGCAAAGATGGTGCCGGTGACCGGCGATGTGCCCTCGGCGGTAGAGCGCGTGGCCGGCGAGGCCGCCGGTACCGGCCCCTGGCCGCTCCTCGTCGACCTGTGCCGGCAGATCGAGGGCACGCCGCGCCATCTGGGCATCCACTCCGGCGGCATGATCCTGACCGGCGCGCCCCTCTCTGAGATCGTGCCACTGGAGCGGGCGACCATGCCGGGGAGGGTGGTCGTCCAGTGGGACAAGTACGCGGTCGAGGATGCCGGGCTGATCAAGTTCGACCTGCTGGGACTGCGCGCCCTGGCAGTCGTCGACGAGGTGGTGCGCACCGTGCGCGAGCGCCGGGGGATCGAGATCGACCTGGACGCGCTGCCGCTGGACGATCCGGCCATCTACGACACCCTTTGTCGGGGCGATACCGTCGGCGCCTTCCAGGTAGAGTCGCGGGCGCAGGCCCAGATGCTGCCGAACCTCGCGCCGAGGCGCTTTGAAGACATCGTGGTGGCCGTCGCGCTCATCCGCCCCGGCCCCCTGCAGGGGAACATGGTGCATCCCTACCTGCGCCGGCGCCGGGGTCAGGAGGCGGTGACCTTCTTCCATCCGAGCGTCGAGCCGATACTCTCCGAGACGCTGGGCGTGATCCTCTTTCAGGAGCAGGTGCTCCGCGTCGCCATGGCGGTCGCCGGCTTTAGCGGAGCGGAGGCCGACGGGTTGCGCCGCGCCATGAGCCGGCAGCGCTCGCCGGAGGAGATGGAGCGGTGGCGGGCGCGGTTCATTGCGGGCGCCATGGAGCGCGGGCTGTTGGAGTCAGAGGCCACAGAGATCTTTGCCAAGCTGGCCGGCTTTGCCGGCTATGGCTTCTGCAAGAGCCACGCCGCCGCCTTTGCCCAGACGGCCTACCATACCCTGTACCTGCGACACTATTACCCCGCCGAGTACTACTGCGGGCTGCTCAACGCGCGGCCCGGGTACTGGGGGCCGGATGTCATCGTCGGCGACGCGCGGCGCCACGGCGTGCGCATCCTGCCGGTCGATATCAACCTCAGCCGGGCCAAGTGCCGGGTGGAGGGAGAGGGAGCCGTCCGCCTGGGGTTGGAGTATGTCCTCGGCCTGGGAGAGGCGGCCCTCCAGCGCCTGGAGCAGGCGCAGGCGGCGGGGCCCTTCCGGTCCGTGGAGGACCTCTACCGCCGGACGCGCCTCAGCCGCGAGCAGATGGAGGCGCTGGTACGGGCCGGTGCGCTGGACTGCCTCGGCCAGCCGCGGCGGCAGCTCCTGTGGGAGCTGGGGCGCCTGCGCCCTGCGGAAGGCGAGCTTGAGATCGAGATCCCGGAAGGGCGGGCCGCGTTCCCCGAGCTCTCGCTCGAGGAGCGCGTGGCGGCGGACTATGAGCTGTTGGGGGTCCCGGCGCACGAGCACGTCGTGGTGCTCTTCCGGGACGCCCTGGCGCGCGAGGGCGTCTGCGCGAGCGCCGATCTGCCCTGGGTGCCGAGCGGCGAGCGGGTACGCGTTGCGGGGGTGGTGGTCATCCGACAGCAGCCGCCGTCGGCCAAGGGGTTCGTCTTCCTCACCCTGGAGGATGAGGAGGGGCTCATCAACATCATCGTGCGCCCCGACATCTTTGCGCGCTACCGGGAACTCATCAAGACCGCTGCCTTTATGATTGTGGACGGGCACATCGAGTGCGAGCACGGGGTAGTCAACGTCATCGCCCATCGGTTCCGGCCGCTGACGCGGGGCCGTGCCCGGGGCTGAATGAGCTGCCGCGAGGGCCGCGGCCCTCGCGCGAGGTGAACTCTCGGGCTGACAGAGGAGGACCCCCTGAGGCGGGCGTAGTTAACCCGGGAGGAGGCTCATCTGTGCTGCTGCCGCGGCTTTCCTTTTGGGTGTTTGGCCTCTCCGGGGTGCCCCTACATGTAGCAGGGCAAGCGCACAGCGCCTCTTAGGCCGAGGGCCTTCCTGGGCGCACCACAGGGTGGAGGGTTACCATAACCACGAAAAGGCCGAACTCGAGGACGGTGACAGCGTGGCTGAGCGCGAACTGCCCCAGACATGAATCCCCTCGAGACGGATTCTGACCCTGCTTGCACAACTTGGGCATTCCGGATATAATACGTATCGGCAGGTTACCGCACACACAAACAATCGACGGCGCCCTTGGGGGCGACCCCACTCCCGGGAGGCGACCATGCCCGCAAAGCCGCTGCATCGCGCCGCCCACCTGCTGCGCGTGGCCCTGGTGTGTGCCCTCCTCCTCGGCCTCTGCCCGCCCGGCAGCCCGCCCGTCCGCGCGGACCGGCTCGTCGGGCCGGGGGCGACCGCCACCGACATTATCGAACCCACGGCCACCGCCACGCCTACCGAGGCGTCGACTGGCACGGGGACCCCCGAGCCCACGGCCACGGCCAGCCCCACGGGAACGCCACAGCCTACGGCGAGCCCCACCGAAACCCCGACCTCCACCCCCACCTTCACCCCTGACGAGGCCCTCATCACGCCCGAGGAGGGCGGCGCCCTCCACTCCCGCGATGGGCGCGTCTCGGCGCTCTTCGCCGCGGGCGCCGTCTCGGAAACCGTCCGCCTGACCTACCGGGCCCGCCGCGCCGAGCCGCTGGCCCCCGGTCAGGCCGGCATCGCCCTCGAGTTCGAGCTGACGGCGACCACCAACGACCTGACCGCGAGGAGCGTGGAGCGGTTCGCCAGGCCGGTGGAGCTGCGCGTGCACCTGCAGGGCCTCGTGGACTGGGGCGCCCTCGCCTACTGGCAGTACGCCTTCCTCGGCTACCGCGACGAGAAGGGGCGCTGGCAGGAGCTGCCCACCCGCCGCCAGGGGGACCTCCTGGTCGCCCAGGTGGACCACTTCTCCACCATTGGCGCGGGCGTCGACAATGTCATGAACGCGGGGTGGCTCCTCACCTACAATGACCCCCAGGTCTCTGCCTTCAGCGGCGCCCTCACTTACGAGTACCCGATCAGGGTGCCGGCCGGCCGGGGCGGGCTCACCCCGGACCTGCGCCTCAGCTACAACTCTCGCCGGGTCGACGGCATCCTCACCTGGATTCAGACCGACTGGGTGGGCCTGGGTTGGACCCTCGACACAATGGAGATCGTGCGCAAGGTCACGCCGGACTGGGGTACAGGAAGTGGGAGCCCCGCCTGGTGCTGGGAGCGGTTCTACTACGAGAACACCTTCACCCTTCTGTACCACGGCGCTGGCTACCGCCTGCGACCCGCCACAGCCAACCCCTATGGCCGATACTTCACGGAGGACGAGCAGTTCCTGTACATCGAGCGGCGCAACGTGCTGGCGGGCAACGGCTCGTCAGCCAACACGACCGGCGAGTACTGGATCGTCCGCCTGCGCGACGGCACCGAGTACCGCCTCGGCTACAGCGCCGACTCGGAACAGACCGTCACCACCTACTACTACGACAGCAACTCGCAGCACGCCTGCTACTGGAGCAATGGGCAGCCGCCCAGCTCCAGCGCCTGCTATGCGGGCCACGCCGAGCGCAAGGTCGCGTTCCGCTGGCGGGCGGACCTCGTCACCGACCTTCGGGGCAACCGGATCGAGCTCTCGTACTATGAGACCCCGGAGAACGCCAACCCCTGTGGCGGCTACCGGGAGCGTGCGAGCTACCTCCGCGAGGTCCGGTACAACCGTCTGGAGGATGGCACCTGGGGCACCCGGGTCAGCTTTGTGCGTGCTCCCCGAAGCTCGGATGGCGTAGGGGACCAGATCGCGACCACCGACTGCTGGTACTGCCGCCCGTGGTACCAGGACGATTTCCTGCAGCGCATCCGCGTCGAGAACTGGGCCGGGAGCCGATACGAGGTCCTCCGCGAGTACCTGCTGACCTACGATGCCAACCCCACGCCGCCCGGGCACGACAACAACACCCGCCGCCTGCGCTCGATCAGGGAGTACGGACGCGGGGGATACGGGGTTGGCCCGGCCCTGCCCGCGACGACCTTCGACTATACGATCTACTGGAACAAGGGCTGGGACGGAGGCAACACCGACTGGCACCATGAGACCTTTGCCTACGAGCGCCTCACCCGTATCGACAACGGCTACGGGGCGGCGGTAATGGTCAGCTACCAGGCCGCGCCGGGAGAGGGCTACGACCAGCACTACTGGGAAGCCTGGAACTATCGCGTCGCGGAGAAGGTCACTACCGCTACCGGCGGTGGCAGCCGCGTGACGTACACCGTCCCGACCGGCATCAGCGACCGCTGCTACGACAACAACTACGACGGCTTCTGCGACATCGTATCGCCCCCCGGCGGCGGCAACCTGGTCGGCTACCGCTACATCACCGAGACGCTCAAGACGGCCGACGGCGCCGCGACGCTCGGGATGACGAGCTACTGGTTCCAGATCGCCACCGGCAGTGACAGCGAACGCTACATCGGCCGCGAGCGGCAGGTCAGCCGCAGAGACCCGGCCGGGAACGAGCTCGAGAGGGTGGCCACGACCTGGGCCGTCCACGTCACAACCCTGCCCAGTGGGTCGAAGACCTACTTTGCCTACCCCAGCACCGTCGAGGAGTACACGCGTGTCGGCTCGGCCCTGCCGGCCGTGCCTCAGAAAAAGGTGGTCAACACCTACGACACCACCTACGGCAACCTGACACGGGTTCGGGAGTACCTGGCCGGCTCGCTCTATCGCGACACGCAGACGACCTACTGCCCCAACGACTCCCTGTGGATCATCGACCGCCCTGCCGAGGTGGTGCTCCGCGATGGGGCAGGCACCGTGCAGGCCAAGACGCGCTACAGCTACGACGGTCAGGCCTGGAACACGCCGCCGGTACGTGGCGACCTGACCCGGGTGGAGCAAGCGGCGGACCTGGAGCCGGAGACCCTGATCACCACGCAGTGGATCACCTACACCACGAGCGCTGGCTACTACCAGCCGGTCGAGACGGCCGACGCCAACGGCAACGTGACCCGCACCGGCTACGACCCCTCCTGGCGCTACCCCGTCGTCATCACCAACGCCCTCGGCCAGGCCACGAGCTACGAGTACGACCCGGTGCTGGGCCTCGTCACCAGGGAGACCGGTCCCAACGGGCCGGGTACCTCCACACGCTACGGGTACGACGCCTTTGGCCGGCTCCTGACGGTCATCCGCCCCGGGGACAGCGACACGTACCCCACAGTGAGCTACGATTACTGCGACACCTGCTCCCCCCTGCGCATCACCACGCGAGAGCGGCTCGCCGCGGGGGCGGCCACAGCGGTGCCCACAATCCGCTTCTACAACGGACTCGGCCAGCTCATCGAGGAGAACCGCGCGACGACCGATAGCTCTGCCATCGCCGTGACCCACCTGACCTACAACGCGCAAGGGCTCTCGGAGAGCGCCTATCTCCCCTACACGCGAACCTACACCGCCGCCTACGTCCCCATGGACCCGAGCAAGTCCAAGACGGCCTATGCCTACGACGCCCTCGGCCGCCTGACCACCGTCACCCATCCCGATGGCACGACACTCCGCACCGTCTACGACGGCGCCCCCGACGGGCTCCTCACCACCGTAGTCGATGAGAACCGCCACCAGAAGGTCCGCAAGACCGACCCCTTCGGCCGGCTGGTCGAGGTGAGCGAGTTCACCAGCGTGCACCCCTCCGCTGCCCCGTACGCGACCACCCGCTATGCCTACGACGTTCGCGACCTCCTCACCGGCGTCACCGATGCCCTGGGGAGCCAGACGGCCATCGCCTACGATGCCCTCGGGCGCAAGGTCGCCATGACCGACCCCGACATGGGGCACTGGAGTTATGCCTATGACGCTGGGGGGAACCTGATCCGCCAGACCGACGCGCGCGGCAAGAGCACCTGCTTCTGCTACGACGGGCTCAATCGGCTCACCGGCAAGCAGTACGTGGAGGGGAGCACCTGCCCTGACCCGTTGCAGGCCGATGTCACCTACAGCTACGACGAGCCGGAGGGCTACGGCATCGGCCACCGGACCGGCATGAGCGACCCCTCGGGCAGCACCCGCTGGGCCTATGATGCGCGGGGGCGGGTGATCAGCGAGACCAGGACGATCCTGGGCGAGGGCGGCGGCACCTTCCTCACCCGCTGGACCTACGACTCCCGCGACCAGCTCGTGAGCCAGGTCTATCCCGGTGGTCCCGACGGGCAGACGGGGGAGACGGTTACCGTGGGCTATGGCGTGTGGGGCCTCGCCGAGACGCTCACCGGGGCGTCCGCCTACGTCACCGGCGCCTCCTTCACCCCGGACCTGCGCCCTCGGCTCCTCAGCCTCGGCGGCACCGCCGGGGCCCCGGCCATCCAGGTGCGGTACACGTACTATCCGTGGGAGCAGCCCGCCGGGCGGGGACGCCTGCAGGCTATCGAGAGTGGCCCTCCCGCCGGCCCCACCGCCCTGCAGGCCCTGCACTACACCTATGACCTCGCCGGGAACGTCGCCACCATTGAAGACGATCTGAGCGGGCACCCGCCCCTCAGTTTCCTCTACGATGAGCTCGACCGCCTGGTGTATGCCCGCGGGCCCTACCTCGAGAGCTATGCCTACAGCAAGACCGGCAACATCCAAAAGCGCGACGGCTGGGCCGTGTACGAGTATGACGCCGGGCAGGTCCACGCCGTGCGGCGGGTGCAGGGGACGGGGGCGCCGGTCACGGCCACGGTGACGATCCGGGCACGAGGGGTGGAAGGGGGCGACATGCTGCCCCGTATGGAGCTATGGATCAACGGCACCCTCCGCGACACCTGGACGGTGCTCTCCAGCACTACCTTCCTCACCTACACCACCGAGACCTCGCTGACCGGCGATGACGTCTGCGAGGTATGGTTTGCCAACGGCGGTGAGGGGCGCGAGCTGTGGGTGGACAGGGTCACCCTCGGCGCCGTAGCGCCGCCTCCGCCGCCGCCCCTTGTGCCACGCATGTACCTGCCTCTGGCCATACGCGGCGAGGGTGAGGTGGGCGGGATGGCAGCGCCGCCGGAAAGCGCGCCCCTCGCCGAGGAGGAGGGAGGCGGCCCGACCGTCACCGTCGAGGCCGAGGGCGGGGCCATGGTTTACGTCGGGGACGACCTGGCGCCCGGCCGCGAGCGACTGGACTCCACCGGCGCCCTGCGTTTTGCCGTCGGACCCCACGCCTATGCAGCGGACTATGATGCTAACGGCAACATGACGAGCCGTGTGCTGCACGGGCGCGGGCAGGTCCTGACCTGGGACGCCGAGAACCGCCTTATCTC
>JAIMBM010000095.1 GCA_023511475.1 Anaerolineae bacterium | reverse complement strand
CGGCGGGCACGCCGCCGGGCCAGCCGGAATCCACCACGACCGCAACCGGAAAGACCTCGCCAACTTTGTGCCGGGCCTCGTCGGGCGTCGTCGCCACCACAAACTCACAGCCATCGACATACCGTCGCAACAGCGACAGCGTGCGCGCGTCGTCATGCAGCACGAGGACCGTGGGCAAGTCGCTCCGCCAGTGCGGCAAAGCGTTTCTGCTGCGGCGGCTGGCGCCATCCGCCACGCCCTCTGCAAGCGGCAGGCTGAACCCAACCGTCGTGCCCCGGCCGGGCTTGCTGTCGATCCACATGCGCCCGCCGTGCAACTCGACGAACCGCTTGCTCACTGCGAGGCCCAGCCCGGACCCTTGCCGCACGTGGTCGTCGTCCAGTTGGCTGAAGGCCTCGAACGCCCTCGCCAGCCGATCTGGGGGTATGCCCTGCCCCGAGTCCTCCACAGAAACGAGCACCTCACGATGCTCGGTGCGGATTCTCAGCGCGATCCAGCCCCGCTCGGTGAAACGCGTCGCGTTCGTCAACAGGTTCAGGAGCACCTGACGGATTCGCGTCCGGTCCAGCCGCACCGGTGGCAGACCCTCCGGGATGGACAGCTCCAGCTGCAGCCCCCGCGCCTCGGCAAGGCCCCGCACCATCTCGGCAGCCTCCTTTGCCACCTCGCCTATGTCGGCTTCCTCTTTCAGCAGGGGCATAGCACCCGCCTCGAGCCTCGACAGGTCGAGCACGTCATTGATCAGGTCTGTGAGATGCCGGGCGCTGCGGTAGATTGCCATCACGTCTCCCCGGTAGGGGTTGGGCAGGATGGCGCCTCCATAGCTCTCCGGCGCGGTCGCGATCAACTCGCTGAACCCCACGATCAGGTTGAGCGGCGTCCGCAACTCATGGGACACGTTGGCCACGAACTCGGCCTTGAACTGATACGCCCTTTCCGCCGCCTCCCGCGCATAGATCAGCGCCTCATTGGCGCGCTCGAGGCGGACATAGGCCTCGTCGAGGCTCTTGAGGACTCGCCTCACCTCGGCGCGGTGCTCTCGCGCAAGGGCAGCACTCTTCTGGGCCTCGCGGGTCATATTGAGGGCCCATGCCAGGGCCGTGAGCAGCCGTCGCGAGCTGAGCCACAGCGCCAGTGCCGCGAGAAAGATGGTCGTCACCGGCAGTGCCATCTGCACCAGCGGCAGGCCATATGCCGCGCGGCCGATCGCCACCACCAGCGCCCCCGCAACAGAGGCCAGCCCCCAGACCGCGTCAGGGGAGACCAGCGTCGCCGCTACGGGCAGAATCACCACATAGAGATACAGCGCCCCGACGCCGCGAAACGACAGGGCAATCGTCGTTGTCGCCGCCACGGCGCCCACCAGATAGATGGCGATCGCCAGCCGGAGCCACCGACGGTGCAGCCGGTACCCAAGCCACACCACCACCGCCATCAGGGCCATCACCCCATAGGCATGCGGCGCATGGCGCTCCATGCCGTACAGGACTGCGACCGCCCACGCCCAGGTCACTGCCGCGGTGACCGGCAGCAGCAGCCGGAACGAGTCTCGGGTCAGATCCTCCAGCACTGCTGACGTATCGCCCTGTCTAATCGAAAGCGCATCTGACGCCATAGCCTCTCTCCATTCAGGTCATCGGCCGCGGTGCTATCATAGCAGAGGATAGCTGCCATGTCACAATTGGCCCAAGTCGAGGGAAAGCCTGGCACATTCCAGGCACAATGGCTCTGTTCGCACCGGAATGGCCAGGCTATAATCTACAGAGACATTGCTGTCTGCGGCCGAGGGCGCCGCCCGCAACCGAACTCGAAAGGAACAGGATGACTGCCTCTCGCACTCCCGTCTACCGTCCTGACCAGTGGCTACAGCAGGCCGCCGACCTCGCCATGTCGGCCCTGCTCGCCCGCCTCGACCTCGACATTGGGGCGAGACCTTACTTCTGGGTCGACCTGAAGGCGGCGCCGCCACGGGCCTGCCACGCCTACTGGGACTATAACGACATCGCAGGCAGGTTCGTCGATGCCCTCGTCCTCGCCCGTGCCATGACCGGCAGGCACGACGCAATCGCTGAGGAGAACCTGCTCCGCGAGTTCCTGTGGGCTGCACAGGACCCCAATGACGGCCTATTCTACAACCCGGTCGAGCCCGGAGGTCCGGGAATTGAGATCGACAAGTATCGCCCCGAGGCTCGCGCCGGTGCCTGCGACCGCCACGTCGACCTCTTCTGCCAGCGGGCCCCGCTCCTGGCTATGGCCACGTTGCTCGCTGCCGGGGAGGAGCATCTGTCGCCCCGGCTTCGGGCAATAGTCAGAGGCCTGTCGACGATTGCCAGGCGTGAGGGCGATGTCATCTACTTCCCGACCTACCGCTGGGCCCCCACTCTGCGGCCCGAGTGGCACTCTCCGACCTCGGCACCAGAGCGCTGGGTCGCCTATCGCTATGCTCTGCTCACCGGCCTCGCCCGCTACGTCGAGCTCTCTGCTGATCCGGAGGCCACCACGCTCGCCGCGGGCCTTGCCCGCTTCTACATGCGCCACGGCGACGTGCCGCCCGACGGCAGGTTCCGTGGCAATACTCACTCCGGTGGCATCCTGCCAACCACGGTCGGCATTGCCCGCCTCGGACTCGCCCTCGGCGACCGCGACATGATCGAGTGGGCCGACCGCGTCTACCGATACGTTCGGGAGCAAACCCCCGACTTTGGCTTCATCGTCGACGGCCTCGGCCTCGACGGGGTATTTGCCGGGACCTGTGAGACCTGCGCCCTCGCCGACCTCCTGCACCTCGCTATCGTCCTCAGCGACGCCGGCGTCAACGACTATTGGGACGATGTCGAGCGCTACGCCCGCAATCAGTTGCTTGAGAACCAGTACCGCGACGCGGCGGCGCTGCGTCGGGCACTGCCCGGCATCTCCGACCGCGTCGCATCCATGCTTCTCGGCGGTTTCGAGTGCGCCGCCCATCCCAACAGCTTGCTGACCTGGGACGGCGTCGAGGCCTGCTGCATCGGCGGCGGGATGCGCGCTCTGTACCTGGTCTGGCGGGCGGCTATTGCGGATACCGAGCAGGAGACACGCGTGCACCTCCGGTTCTCGCGCTCCACCCCCCACGTCGAGGTCATCGGCCACGAGCCATGGGCCGGTCGCCTCGAGGTACACGTCCGCTCGCCGCGGCGACTGCTGGTTCGAATACCCGGATGTGCCCTCCCAAGCGAGATCAGCACGCGCATCGACGGTACCACGGTATCCGCCGCTCGGCGCGGGTGTTATGTCGTGTTCGAGCATCTGCAGCCGGGGCAGCATGTCACCATCGAGTACCCTCTGCACCGCCGTAGCCAGACCTACGAGATCGCCGGTAGGGCCTACAAGGCCGACTGGTTGGGCAACACCCTGATCGAGATCCAGCCGCCCGGCGAACGCTATCCGATCTATCGCCGGCGAGACCTGGTCCAGCGCGAGCCGCCACGCCCAGGCACCGCCCCAGGGGCTATCCCCCACCCGGCTGCTCCAACGCCGCGGCTGTGGTAGCACGGGTTTGTGGCGCTGCGGGAAAGGAGGTGCCGCATTTCTGTACAAGCCCCGTACCCGGTTCGGTCCTGCAGTGAGCAGGGCCCCAATCCTGACCGAAGGAGGAATGAAGCGATGACATGTGCACTGTCACGCACTCTGTGCCGCCGGGAGGTCCTCAGGTGGCTCGCCATGACCCCGGCCGCAGCAGTGGCAGCAGCCTGCGCACCTCAAGTGGTCAAAGAGACCGTCGAAAAGCCGGTCAAAGAGACCATAGTCGTCCGCGAGACCGTCATTGCCGAGCCGACGCCCTCCTACGAGCAGGGTGAGCTCAAGATGCTCGGGTGCTGTTTCTCGCCCCAGAGCTATGAGATTGCGCTGGCCTTCAACGCCCGCTTCGAAGCCGCACACCCCGGCACCAAGCTTACCCTCGATCTCCTGCCGGCAGGCCAGAACTACTTTGAGAAGCTGCAGACCCTGTTTGCGGCTGGCACCGCTCCCGATGTGTTCGACATGTGGGAGGGGTACGTCCAGCCCTACGCAGCCAACGGCGCGCTCCTCAAGATGGATCCCTTCCTCGAGATGGATCCCAAGATCAAGAAGGAGGACATCCTCCCGGCCGTGTGGGAGGGCGGGAGCTGGCAGAACAGCCTCTACGCCCTGATCTTCGGATTTATCCCTGGGCCGGTCTCGCTCTACTTCAACGTCGACCACTTTGACCAGGCCGGGCTCGACTACCCAAGCTCTGACTGGCTCTGGGACGACGTCCGGGACGCTGCCCGCGTCCTCACTACGCAGGCATCGGGCGGCGCCACGCCGGAGCGCTGGGGCCTCGCTTTTGACCTGTGGTTCGTTCCCTGGCTATACTGGATCTGGTCCAATGGCGGCGACGTCTTCAACGAGGATGAGACCCACTGCACTCTGACCGACGCCAAGTGCGTGGAAGCACTTCAGTACTGGGCCGACATGGTCAACGTGGACAAGTCCGCCGCCACCGGCTCGACTCTGCAGTCCCTCCAGGGGGCGCTGAACGCCTTCATGACCGGCGCCGTCTCCATGTACCTCGGCAACGCGTGGGACGTCTCCACCCTAACGCCAAACAAGGAACTGAAGTGGAAAGCCGTCCTGTCGCCCAAGGCCAACAACGGTAACCGGGTGTGGTACATGCATTCGCACTGCTGGTCCATCGCGGCCACGACCAAGATGCCGCGACTGGCCTGGGAGTATGTGCGTGACTTTACCCTCGAGGTCGAACCCTCGAAGGAGTGGCAGGAGGCCAACCCGGAGATCCCAGGCCTGCGGCAGCTGCTATATGCCTTTGCCACCCCCACATCCAGTGCTCTGGGCTACGACCCGCTGATCGCTCTCGTCAGCCAGCCCGGCGTGCTACGCGTTCCTGGCGCGGGCGACAAGTGGGACAAGATCAGCGGGATCATCCAGGCCGAGCTTGACCTCGCCTTCATCGGGGACAAGAGTGTGGCCGAGGCGGCAGCGGCCGCGGCTCCCAAGGTTGACGAGGAGCTGTCTGCGAGCTAGGCCGCGAGGCCAACGTAAGTGATGACGGCTGCTGGCGGGCAGGCGGTTGGCCCGCCAGCAGCCCCCAGACGGCGCCACAAGCGGGCATGTCCGCTATCAAAACAAGAGGGATGACTGTGGCATTCAGCGCTCCCGCCGACTGGCTGCGTCCTCTTAGCCCGGAGGAGATAGCCCATATTCACCGCGCGGCCCTTCGCGTCCTGCAGGAGATCGGGCTTGAGGTCGACAATCCCGTCGCGCTCCAGATGCTCGCCCGGGCGGGCGTTCGCATCGAGGGGCAGAGGGCTCACTTCGAGCCATCCCTCGTCGAGGAGCAGTTGGCCTCGCTCCGTTGCCTCCAAGAACCGGTCCGACCCGCCGGAGAGACCCTGTCCATTGGCATCGGGGACATGTGCCAGCACTATCACTCTCCGGCAACCGATGCCATCGAGCCCATGACCACGGCAAACCTCGTCGAGGCGACCCGCAGCGCCGAGACGCTCCGCGCTCTCGGACTGCACGGGAACGTCCCGGGCATCCCCGCCGATGTGCCGCCGCAGCTGCAAGCCCTTGTGACCTACAGGGTTGGCGCCGAGTTCCTGAGCGCTGGCGGCGGGGTGCACACCCTGCACCCGCCCGAAGCCCTCCCATACCTCTTCGCCATGGCCGAGGCGCTCGGGCGCCCCATCCGGAGCATGGGTATCTTTCCTGTGAGCCCCCTGCGCCTCGCCGGGTTCGAGTTCGACACCCTGGTCGCGCACATCGCCCGCTGGGAGAGCTTTTCGGTGACTACCCTTCCAGCGGTAGGCGCCAGCGCCCCAATCCACCCGCGCGCGGCCTGGGTGCTCTCGACGGCCGAGGCGCTCGGCGCCGCGGTGACGTTGCACCTGATCTCTGGCGGCAGGCCGGTCGGGTTGAACATATGCATGTACCCCTTTGACCTGCGCACGCTGACCATCGTTGGCGGTGCGCCCGAGCTGGCCTGGATGCGCTGGATCGGCGCGCAGCTCAGCCGCCACTACGACGCCGGGGCCGGCTATGCCACGATCCTCGGCACGCAGGCCAAACGCCCCGGATTGCAGGCCGGGATGGAGAAGGCGCTCTCCGGCACATTCGCCGTCCTGACCGGCTGCACGCACCTGGACTATGCCGGCGTCCTCAGCTACGATGACATCTTCAGCCCCGAGCAGGCCATCGCCGACATCGAGTTGCGCGACGCCCTTCAGCACCTCAGCCGGGGCCTGCCCCCCGACGACCCCGACCGATGGGTGGAGGAGATCAGGCAGGGGTTGGCGCGCGGCTACGTCCAGACCGATGCCACCCTCGACCACTATCGTGAGGTCTACTGGCTGCCGCGCCTCTTTGACCGCACCAGCTGGCACGCCTTCCAGGTTGAGGGAGGACGGACTGCGCGCCAGCGGGCACGCGAAGAGGTCCTGTCGCGCCTTGCCAGCTACGCCTTTGCGCCTGCGGAGGGGATCGAGGAGGTCCGCCGCATCTTCCGCCAGGCCTGGCACGCCCTCGGGGGCGACCCCGGCGCCGGCTACCTCGCGCTGCTCGAAAACAGAGGCTGACGTCCGGGCGCCTGTCGGCGCAGGCATCGCACCCGGCGGTGGAGCGGCAGCCCCATCGCCCCGCAGCCTTCCCCAGGCGCCGCCCTCTAGTTCGGAATCAGCCGCGGCACCCGCCGGGCGTACTCCTCGTACTCCGGAAAGTGCGCCGCCAGCTCCCGGTCCTCCAGCACCGCCAGCACCCACAGAGCGAGGCTGAAGAGCAGCCAGTTGGCATCGACCGAGTGCGTGTACCCGAGTCCGTATATGGGAAAGCCTTGCGGCTGGAATACCCGCGTGGCGAAAAAGATCATCCCTATTGTCGCCAGAAACTGCGGATGCCGCACCAGCGCGTACGGTCCCGAGGTCACCAGCCCGTCATCCACACTTCGGTACAGGAAGGAGCGGCGCAGCCCCAACGTCGCCACCGCCCAGACGCCGAACGCAAAGAAGCCGACCGAAGCCGCCCAGCACAGCACCTCGGTCAGCGACCGCAACGGCAGCCAGGGCACCGCGGGCCCCCGCAGAAAGCCCGGCCCTTTCGCGGGAGCATAGAGGGCAAGCCACCCAATGGCGATGAGCACCACCCCCACCGGGCGTATGATCGCCGACACCAGGTAGTAGCGCCTGCCCCAACGCTTGCCCAACTGATGTGTGTAGCGCGTTAGCCACAGGCACACGACCCCGGCCAGCCAGACGAGCGGCGCATACGGGTACAGGGGCACCAGGGCAGGAACGTAGACGGGAAACAGCGGCGGTAACATCGACTGAGCCCTCCTTGTCTATCTACCGCGGCGGCCGGCGCCGCTCCTGCTCTGCCGGCCCGTAGGGGCTGGGGATGTACTCGACCGAGGGCCGCCGCATCCCCGCCTGGGGGAAGAGGCTCATAATCTCATACACTTCCTGGGGCATGTCGGTGCTCACCGGCAGGCCGAGCTCCTTCGCCTCGTCGACAGTGATCGGATAGTCGTGGGTCCAGGTGCCGGAGGAGAGCGTCTCGGCCAGCGCCTGCGCCCGCTTGACGGGCATGCGATCGCTCAGGATGCGCGTGATCGTCCGCTGCACCTGCGCAATCGCCTTGCGCGCCTGATCCGCCATGATGAGGGTCTGATCGTCGATCTCGTTGATGTCCTTCTGCTCGAGCACCTTCAGGACTGAGGCCGCCGGGCACTGTCCGAGCTGCGGGTCGACCGGCCCGAGCACGGCGTTCGGATCCATGACGACGCGGTCCGCCGCCAGGGCGATCAGCGTGCCGCCGGACATCGCGTAGTGCGGCACGAAGACGGTGACGGGCGCCCTGTGCCGGCGCAGCGCCTGGGCGATCTGCTCGGCGGCGAGGACGAGGCCGCCCGGGGTGTGCAGGATCATGTCGATGGGCACATCCTCGGGCGTCAGGTGAATGGCGCGGAGCACCTCTTCCGAGTCCTCGATCGTGATGTAGCGGGAGATCGGGATGCCGAGGAAGCTCACGGACTCCTGGCGGTGGATGAGGCTGATGAGCCGGGATCCCCGGCTCCGCTCGATGGCGCGGATCAGTTGCACGCGCTTCTGGTGAAGGAGCCGCTGCCGGTACAGCGGAGCCAGGGACCAGAGAAAGACGAGAAGCCAGAACCAGTTCCAGAGGCCGCCCACGGCGTCACCCCGAGTCAGGATGTGCTGCGCCTAGTGTCGGCCGAAGCCGGACGCGGGCATACCTCGCGCCGTCGTTCGGGCCCTGGCGCGCGCTTCGTGGCCAGTCCCGCGCCGTTGGGGTAATGTACTGATGATGATGAACGAGCGCGCATTGGCCACGGATGTCCGCCTTCGCGTCAGCGAGATCTTCACGTCCATCCAGGGCGAGGGCGTGAGGGCGGGGTACCTCTGCACGTTCGTGCGGTTCCAGGGCTGCTCCGTGGGCTGCGAATGGTGCGACACGAAGTACACCTGGGACTTCTCCGGCGGCACGCCCATGTCGCTCGAGGAGATCTACGAGCGCATCGAGACGCCGAACGTGGTCCTCACCGGCGGCGAGCCGCTGCAGCAGCCCAAGCCGGCGATGCTCGCCTTCGTGCGCGGGCTCAAGGCGCGCGGCCACTTCGTCCAGGTGGAGACGAGCGGCCGCTTCCACGCGCCGTGGGTGGAAGAGGTGGACTGGCGCACCGTGTCGCCCAAGCCGCCCACCTACGCCATCGCCGAACGGCTCCGGCCGCTCGTCGACGAGCTGAAGTACGTCGTCGACGACGCCTTCACCGAAGAC
>JAIMBM010000094.1 GCA_023511475.1 Anaerolineae bacterium | reverse complement strand
GTCCGCCCCTGAACCCCGCGGCCGCGGGGAAGGGGGAAGGGGGCTTAACCCCGCTTTGCCCTGCGGGCAAAGCGGGGGCTTCGCCAGCAGCCGCACAAGCGCCATTTGCCTTGCTGCCTTACCGGGTGTAACATAACCGACCTGATCATCCTGGTGATGGAGGCCCGGGTTCATCCAATGAGAGCCCTGGTGACGGGCGGTGCCGGGTTCATCGGCTCGCATCTGGTGGATGCGCTCCTTGCGCGCGGGTGGCAGGTGGTGGCGCTCGACAACCTCTTCACCGGACGGCGGTCGAACGTCGCCCATCTGGCTGACGAGTGCCGTTTTCGGTTTGTGGAGGGTGACGTCTGCGACGCGTGCCTGGTCGAGGAGCTGACCCGTGGCTGCGACGTTGTCTTTCACCTTGCGGCGGTTGTTGGAGTCACGCATGTGATCGCGAACCCCCTGGCCGCCATGCGCACCAACGTCCTGGGCACAGAGAACGTGCTGGCGGCCGCCTACCGGCACGGGGTGCGGGTGTGCGTGGCTTCGAGCTCGGAGGTCTATGGGCAGAGCGAGCAGGTTCCCTTCGTGGAGGATGGCCCGCGCGTCCTTGGGCCAACCTGGATACCGCGCTGGTCCTATGCAACGGCCAAGGCCCTCGACGAGCACCTGTGCTTTGCCTACCGTGGTCAGGGCTTGGAGGTATCGGTTGTCCGATACTTTAACGCCTACGGCCCGCGGACGGACCCGCAGGGGTATGGCAGTGTTGTAGCCCGCTTTGTGAACCAGGCCCTTTCCGGCGAGCCCCTGACCGTGCTCGGGGACGGGCAGCAGACGCGGTCCTTCACCTACGTCAGCGACTCCGTCGAGGGAACGATCCTGGCCGGGACGATGCCGGCGGCTCTGGGAGAGGTGCTGAATCTCGGCAGCGAGGAAGAGATCACCATCGAGCGCCTGGCGTTGGAGGTCATCGCGCTGACCGGGTCGCGGAGCCGCCTGACCTACCTGCCGTACGAGGCGGCCTATGGGGCGGACTTTGCCGAGCCCCGCCGCCGGGCGCCCGACGGCAGCAAGGCGCGCCGCCTGATCGGCTTTGAGCCGAGGGTCTCGCTGCGAGATGGGCTGAGGCGCACCATCGAATGGTTCCGCGGATAGCGGCCCTGGGGGCGCCGGGCCGCACAGGCAGGCAGCGACGGCGGGGCTGCACCTGCGGGCAGGCGCTGGGCGCTGCTGTCGGCCGCCCTGGAGTTGGTGAGCGATGGAAACCCGTCTTGGCCGCTACTGTGATCGCGTTGCGGAGGCCGGCTGGCTGGCAGCCGCGCTCCTGACCCCGCTCTTCTTCAACGTCTACTCCGGCCGCGTCTTCGAGCCGGACAAGCTGACGCTCCTGCGCTCCATCGCCCTGGTCATGGCGGCGGCCTGGCTCATCCGTACTCTAGAGCGGACGCGAGACGGCCGCGCCCGCCTGGGACGGGAAGAGGCGGGCGGACCTCTCGGCCCCGCGGGGGTCTGGGGCTCTCTGCGGGCAACGCCGCTCTTGCTCCCGGTCCTCTCTCTGGTAGGGGTGCACCTCCTCGCGACGGCCGTGTCCGTCACGCCCAGGACGAGCTTCTGGGGTTCGTACCAGCGGCTGCAGGGCACGTACACGTTCCTCGCGTACGTTGTGGTCTTTGGCATCGCCTGGCAGGGGCTCCGCACCCGGGCCCAGCTCGAGCGCCTGCTCAACGCCATCATCCTCTCGAGCCTCCCCGTGGCGCTCTACGGGGTGCTGCAGCACTACGGGCTGGATCCCCTGCCGTGGGCCGGAGACGTCATGGACCGCGTGACGGGCAACCTGGGCAACGCCATCTTTATCGCCGCCTACCTCATCATGGCGTTCTTTATCACCCTCGCACGCCTCGTAGCCCGCTTTGCCCGGCTGCTGCAGCCGGAGGGTGCTTCGCGGGGCGATGCCTTTGCCTGTGGCGTGTGTGCCTTTACGCTGGCGCTGCAGGCTCTGAGCATATACTTCAGCAAGAGCCGGGGCCCCTGGCTGGGCCTGCTCGGCGGGTTCTACGTCTTTGCTCTAGTGTGTCTGGTGGCGCTGCGGCGCTCGCACGCCGATCGGCGCGCGCTCTCACGGCGCGAGGTCGGACAGGCGATGGCTTTTGCCCTTCTGAGCCCGTTGCTCGTCGGCGTGCCGGTGCTCCTGGGGATAGCGCTCCGGCAGGTAACCCTGCTGGGCGTCCTTGGGATTGTGTTGTTTCTGGGGGGCTATGTGGCCATGCTGCTGGGTCGCCGGGGGTTCCGGTGGCTGTGGCTCAGCTGGCTGGTGCAGGCGCTGTTGGCAGCCGGGTTCCTGGTCGTGTTCAACCTGCCGCGCAGTCCGCTGGCCCCGTTGCGCAGCGTGCCCGGCCTTGGGCGGTTGGGGCAGGTCTTTGAGACGGAGACCGGCACCGGCCGCGTACGCGTGCTGATCTGGGAGGGGGCCGTCGAGATGCTGAAGGCCGACCCCCTGCGAACCCTGATCGGCTACGGGCCGGAGTCCATGTACGTGGCCTACAGTCCATTCTACCCCCCGGACCTGGCGCACTATGAATCGCGCCATGCCACGCCTGACCGCTCGCACAATGAGGCCTTTGACGCGCTGATCACCACGGGGGTGATCGGCTTCCTGGTGTACTTCTGGCTCTTTATCAGCATCTTCCTGTACGGGCTACGGTGGCTGGGCTTCCTGCCGGCTCGGGCGAAGGGAGGCTCCTGGCAGGAGCCTCTGTTCCTGGCCCTGGCCATTGGCGGGGCCGTCCTGGGCGCGCTCGTGCCGCTGGCGGTCGACGGCTCGCTCCGCTTTGCGGGGGTTGGGGTGCCGGTCGGGATGATCCTGGGCGTAGCTGTGTACCTGGCCGTCTCCGGCTTTAGCAGTGGCCGGGAGGGAGAGGAGGCGGCGTCCTTCGGCGAGCGGGAGCTGGCGCTGGCGGGCGTCCTGGCGATGATCGTGGGCCACTTTGTCGAGATTCACTTTGGCATCGCCATCTCTGCGACACGCCTGTACTTCTGGCTCGGGCTGGCCGTGCTCCTCACCCTGGGCAGTGGGCGGCTGGACGCCGAGGGTGCCTCGCAGCCGTCGCCGACCACGGTGCAGGTTGAGCCGGTCGAGGGGCACAGGCGCAAACGCCGGCGCCACGAGCCCCGGCCACCGCAGAGGGGTTCGCGCGAGAATGGCGCGGGCTGGCCGCTCGCCGGCGCTGTGGCTGCGGGCCTCGTGTGCGGGCTCGTCCTCGGTACCCTCTTCTACAACTATGGCACGAATCCGGCGGGTGAGCTGGGCGCGCTGGAGACTGTGGCGCTCTCCCTCACAACCATCCGGGTTCCCGGCGGCGAGCGGCTCTTCTCCCCCGGCATTCTGGCCGTGTTCCTGCTCACCCTGACGCTCGGAGCGGTGCTCGTCGTGGACGACGAACACGCTGCCGGGCGTTCCGCCCCGTCCGGGTGGTGGCCGAAGGCCCTGGGCTGCTATCTGGCTGTGGCGCTGGGCGTCAGCCTCAGCTACGGCCTGTGGCACGGGTCGCGGCTGCAGCCCGGCAGGGACGCGGGCAACGTGATCCTGTGGTACTATGCTTTCGCCCTGGGGGTCGTGGCCGTCCTTGGCCTCTTTCTGCCCGGCCGCGGGCGGTCGCTGGCGCAGTGGCAGAAGGACCGGCTCTGTGCGCAGCCGCTTCTGGCAGTGCTGGTCTACCCCGCCTTGATCGTGGTGACGGGGCTCCTCGTACGCCACAACGCCAGGGTCGTGCAGGCCGACATCTACTACAAGCAGGGGTGGGACGGCTTTCATCGCCCCGTGTTCGAGAGCCTCACCGGTGGCCGCACCGATGCCGCCATGGCCCGGCGCTACTACGACGCGGCCATGTACTACTATGACCGGGCGCTCGCCTGTGCTCCCGAGGAGGACTACTACTACCTCTTCCTCGGCAAGGCCCTCCTCGAGAAAACGGGCATTGTCGAGGATGCCCAGGTCAGGGAGCAGCATTTCCTGGAGGCCGAGCGGGTTCTGAAGCGAGCCAGGGACCTCAACCCCCTCAACACCGATCACTCGGCGAACCTGGCCCGGCTCTACCGGACCTGGGCGCAGAGCTGCGAGGAGGCAGCCCGGCCCGAGAAGCTGGCGCTGGCTGCGAGCTACTACGAACAGGCAAACCGGCTCAGCCCGCACAACGTCGTACTCCTCAACGAGTGGGGCGAGCTGCTCCTCGACATGGGGCGCCCCGAGGAGTCGCTGGCTACCTACGAGCGATCGCTGGCGTTGGACGACCGCTTCGCGCAGACCTACATGCTGCTGGGCGACTACTACACCCGCCAGAAAGACCTGGCACGGGCTCGCGAGTACTATGAGCAGGCAGTGGCTTTGGATCCCCGTTCAATGCTGGCACACAGTGCGCTCGGCTACGTCTACTCGCAGCTCGGGATGGTCCCCGAGGCGATCAGCGAGAACCTGCGCGTGCTCGACATCCGCCCGCAGGACTATGCCAGCCTGAAGAACCTGACGCTCCTCTACCGGCAGGCAGGGCAGCTCGAGGATGCCCTGGCCGCGGCAACGGCCGCCCGCGAGGTGGCTCCAGAGGCGGACCGGCCCGCCTTTGACCAGCTCATCGCCGAGATCCAGGCATCCATCAAGGCGGAGGCGAGGCCATGACCGGACATCTGCTCATCGTGGCTAGCGCGCTCCTTCTCGCCGCGGCGGCCACGCCCCTCGCCCGTCAGCTCGGCTCGCGGTGGGGCTTTGTGGACCGGCCGGGTGAGCGCAAGATCCATCGCACCACGATGCCACGGCTCGGCGGTGTTGCCATCTACCTGTCCTTTATCGTTGCGCTCCTTCTGTTTGGCGATCGGTTCTACGTCCGGCAGGTGGTGGGCATCTTTGTCGGTGCCACCCTGGTGTCGGCGGTCGGCCTCTGGGATGACCGCCGGAGCCTGAGGGCTGTGACCAAGCTGATGGGGCAGCTTGTGGCGGCAGGACTGCTCATCCTTTCGGGTGTGCGGGTGCAGGCGCTGCACCAGCCCGTCCTCGATGTGGTTGTGACGTTCGTCTGGGTGGTGGGGATCACGAATGCCATCAACCTGATGGACAATATGGATGGCCTCGCCGGGAGCACGGCCGCTGTGGCTGCTGCCTACTTTTTGCTGCTGGCTGCGATGAGCCGTCAGTACCTGGTGGGCGCCCTGGCGGCGGCGCTCCTGGGGGCCTGCCTCGGCTTTCTCATCTATAACGTGAACCCTGCTTCCATCTTTATGGGCGACTCTGGCGCCCTTTTCCTGGGCTTTATGCTGGCAGCCGTGGGGATCAAGCTGCGCTTCCCCGCCAACTCGGACGTGATCACGTGGATGGTGCCCGTGCTGGTGCTGGGCCTGCCTATCTTTGACGTGGCGCTGGTGGTCATCTCGAGGCTCCGCCGGGGGCTGAACCCGCTGACGACGCCCGGAATGGACCACACCTCGCACCGGCTCGTGGCCCTCGGCCTGACTCCGCGCGAGGCGGTGCTGACGCTCACGGTGGTGGCGAGCGCCTGCGGGATGCTTGGGACCTATGTGACGCAGGCGTCGCTGGTCGATGGATACGCGACGGGTGCCCTGGCCGCCCTCGCCGGGCTGGCGGCGCTCGTCTGGCTGGAAGTCCACCCGAGGGCGAGGCCCGGCAAGAGCTGAGGTGAAATGGGGCAGGGCATGGACACAGGGCCACGAGGTTTCGAGCAGCTGCAGGCGCGGATCGACGCGGCGACGGCCCGCATCGCGGTGATGGGCCTCGGCTATGTGGGCCTGCCGCTCGCGGTAGGCCTGGCCGAGGTCGGCTTCCCGGTCGTGGGAGTCGACGTGGATGCCGGGAGAGTTGCGGCCATCGGCCGGGGCGAGAGCTACCTGAGGGATGTCCCCTCCTCCAAGGTGGCCGCCCTGCGTGCCGAGGGGCGCCTGAGTGCCACCGCCGACTATGAAGCCCTGCGTCAGGTCGACGTCGCCTTCATCTGCGTGCCGACCCCGTACGACCGTCAGCGCGCCCCGGACCTCTCGTACATCCGTGTGGCTGCAGCCGGCATCGCGGAGCGGCTGCAGCCGGGGCAACTCGTCATCCTCCAGAGCACGACCTACCCTGGCACTACCGAGGAGGAAGTGCAGCCGATCCTCGAGAGGTCAGGGCTGCGGGCCGGACGGGACTTTTACCTGGCCTTCTCTCCGGAGCGGATCAACCCTGGCGACCGCGTGCACACAGTGCGCAACACCCCCAAGGTCGTGGGGGGCGTAGATCCCGCCTCCGCAGAGCTGGCCGCCCGACTCCTGCGCTGTCTGACGGCGGAGGTGTGCGTCGTCTCTTCGGCGCGCGCGGCAGAGATGAGCAAGCTCCTGGAGAACGTTTTTCGCAGCGTCAACATCGCGCTGGTGAACGAGCTGGCCGTGCTCTGCGAGCGGATGGGCATCGACATCTGGGAGGTCATCGCCGCCGCCTCGACCAAGCCCTTCGGGTTCATGCCCTTCACGCCGGGGCCGGGCGTCGGCGGACACTGTATCCCCGTCGATCCCTGCTACCTGGCGTGGAAGGCGCGCGAGTATGACTTTCGCACGCGCTTTATCGAGCTTGCCGCTGAGGTCAACGAGGACATGCCCCGCCATGTCGTGGGCAGGGTCGCGGAGGCACTGAACATGCTGGGGAAGCCACTCCGCGGCGCGGACGTGCTCCTCCTCGGCGTCACATTCAAGCGGGATGTGGACGATGCCCGCAACTCGCCGGCCGCCCGCATCGTGGAGCTGCTGCTGGCCGCCGGGGCACGGGTCAGCTACAACGACCCATATGCGCCGGTCTTTCGGGTCGGAGATGATGTTTTCTGCCGCCCTGCTCTCGAGCTGCACAGCGAGCCCCTCACCCTCGAGCGCGTGCGCGCAGCCGACTGTATCGTGATCGTCGCCGGGCACTCGGACTATGACTATGCCTGGCTCGTCCGCGAGGCCCCGCTCATCATCGACACGGTGAATGCGACCCGCAGTCTGGCAGGCCCGCACATCGTGCGCCTTGGGGCACCGGTGCCCGAGGGGCTTGCGCGGGGAGGGCGTGACCGGGCCTGCGAGGGCAAAGCTACTGTCCACCCGTCTCTCCTTGATCCATGATGGCTGAGCACGAGGAGGCAACGTGAGCAAGAAGAAGACGCAAAGAGTTCGCCGCGGCCGCCCGCAGGCTGCCCGGCCCCGTGAGCGCCCGCGGAAGGGGCCGCAGCCCAAGCCGGCCCTCAAGCCCGCGCCGCCGAGCCGCTGGCAGCGCCTCAGGGCGCGACCTTGGCTCCTTGCCGGGCTGATCGTCTTGGCCGTTCTGCTGGTGTTTGGCGCGGCCTGGCTGGTCTTCCGCCTGACGCGCCCGTCACAGCCGGCGCCGACTGCGACGGCAGCTCCCGAGGCCGCAGAGACGCCGCTCCCGCAGGCGAGCCCGGCTGCCCTCATCTGGCAGGAGCCTCCTCCCCTCACCATTGACACGAGCAAGGCCTACACGGCGACCATCGTCACCGATCGGGGCCAGATCGTGGCCCAGCTCTTCGCCGATCGTGCCCCCAAGACGGTCAACAGCTTTGTGTTCCTGGCCCGGCAGGGGTTCTACGACGGCCTGACCTTCCACCGCGTCCTCCCGGGCTTTATGGCCCAGGGCGGCGACCCGACGGGCACCGGTGCCGGCGGGCCGGGGTACCAGTTTGAGGATGAGATCGACCCGGAGCTCAAGTTTGATAGTGCCGGGATTCTGGCTATGGCTAACTCTGGCCCCGATACCAACGGGAGCCAGTTCTTCATCACCTACGCCCCCGCCCCCTGGCTGAACGGGCAGCACACCATCTTTGGCAGGGTCGTGGCGGGGATGGGCGTGGCCGAAGGCCTCACACCCCGTAACCCCGATGAGAACCCGACCACTCCCGGCGACAGGATCGTGACGATCCGGATAACGGAGGGCTGATGGAGACTACCGCCTTGCCCGAGACCGGTCCTCCGGTCGAGGCGCCCGAGAGGCGCCCGGGTACCATCGTGCTGAGGGTAGTCGCGATCCTCGTCGCGCTTGGCATCACCGTGTCGATCATCGTGTTCCGCGAGGAGCTGGCCCGGTTCGCGGCCTACGGGTACGTGGGCATCTTTGTGATCAGCATCATCGGGAACGCCACCGTACTGCTGCCGGTGCCAAGCCTGCTGGCGGTATTTGCCGGGGGCACAGCGTTCAACCCGCTCATCACGGGGCTGGTAGCTGGCGTAGGGGAGCCGCTGGGAGAGCTGACGGGCTATCTGGCGGGGTACGGAGGCAGCGCCATCATCGAGAACCGCGCCCGCTACGAGCAGATGCGCGGGTGGATGCAGCGGCACGGGTTTGCCACCATCGTCGTGCTCTCGGCCATCCCCAACCCCCTGTTCGACCTGGCGGGGGTCACCGCTGGCGCCCTGCACATGCCCGTCTGGCGGTTCCTCATCGCCTGCTGGCTGGGCAAGACGGCCAAGGCCCTCGTCATCGCCTGGCTGGGTTCCCAGAGCGCGGGGTGGATAGATTCGCTGTTGGGGATCCTGGGGGCGCGCTAGCCCGCGCGAGACGCGCTCACCCGCTGAGCTGAACCGCCGCCCGTCGGAGACCCTCATCCCTACCCCTGATAGGCGGCAGCTTTGAAGAACGCCGGCGTGCTTGCCTCTGTAAGTGCCCCCACCCCTGGGGCATTCCCCGCTTTGCGGCCGAAGCGGCAAAGTGGGGGGAGCCGCCGCGCGCTGCTCTCGCCGCGGCGGGGGCGGGGATCCAGGAAAAAGGTGGGTGTCCCCCGGCCGCCCAACCCCCCCCCGGCCCCCCCCACCCAAAGGAAAAAA
>JAIMBM010000093.1 GCA_023511475.1 Anaerolineae bacterium | reverse complement strand
GGATGAGATGCCCGACCTCCGTACCAACGCTATCAGAAGAAGCGCCAGGTTCTGGCGCGATGCGATCACCGGCTACGGGATGGCCGCACCCTGGTTCCTCGGCTTCCTGGTGTTCACGGCCGGTCCCATCGTGCTCTCCTTCTTGTACAGCTTTACAGCCTACCAGATCACCACGCCACCCCGCTGGATCGGGCTGGCCAACTATCGCATCCTGTTCTTCGACGACCCCAAGTTCCGCATCAGCCTCTACAACACGGCCTACTACGCCGGGCTTGTAGTCCCGCTTACGGTGATCAACGGCCTGTTCCTCGCCACCCTGATGAACCAGAACATCCCATGCCGCGCGCTGTTCCGCACCATCTACTACCTCCCCTCGGTGATCTCGGGCGTGGCGAATGCGATGCTGTGGCTGTGGGTGCTGAACCCCCGCTATGGGCTCATCAACACCATGCTCTCCTGGTTCGGCATCAAGGGGCCGCCTTGGCTCTCCAGCGCCGAGTGGGCCAAGCCCAGCCTGGTCGTGATGAGCCTGTGGGGCGTGGGTGGGACGATGATCATCTACCTGGCCGGGCTGCAGGGCATACCACAGCACCTCCACGAGGCAGCCGAGATCGATGGGGCCAACGCCTGGCAGCGCTACTGGCGCATCACGGTGCCCATGCTCTCGCCGACCATCTTTTTCAACATCATCACGACCATCATCGGCTCCTTCCAGGTCTTCACGCAGGCCTATGTGTGGGTCGAGAGCGGCGTGGGCATGGGGGCCGGTCCGCGCGACTCGCTCCTCTTCTACGTGCTCTACCTCTTCCGACGGGCCTTCGGCGAGCTGCAGATGGGCTACGCCTCGGCCATGGCCTGGATTCTGTTCGTGATCATTCTTGTGCTCACCCTCCTGCAGTTCCGGATCGCGCGGTACTGGGTGCACTATGAGACCGCCCCAGAAGGAGGAATCTGACATGCAAGCGCACCGTGCCCAGCCCTTCTGGTGGTGGCAGAGCCGCAAGCTCAGGAGCTCTCTCTCGCGCGGAACCGTCTTCACCGTGCTGCTCCTCGGGAGTGTGCTCTTTCTATTCCCTCTGGTCTGGATGCTCTCTACCTCGCTCAAGACGAACGAGCAGGTCTACCGGGTGCCGACAGTGTGGATTCCCAACCCCATCGCGTGGGAGAACTATCCCCGCGCCCTGAGCCGCATGCCCTTCCTGCTGTTCCTGCGCAACTCGTGTATCACCTCCTTCATCCCGGTGATCGGGGCCGTCCTCAGCGCCTCCATGGTTGCCTACGCCTTTGCCCGCGTGCCCTGGCCCGGACGGAACTTTTGGTTCATGGTGCTCATCGCCACCATGATGCTGCCAGGCCAGGTCACCATGATCCCGGTCTATGTGCTCTACTCCAAGCTGAGGTGGATCAACACGTTCCTGCCCCTGACGGTGCCGTGGTTTTTTGGAGGCGCTTTCTACGTCTTTCTGCTGCGCCAGTTCTTCCTCGGCATCCCGCAGGAGCTATCCGACGCGGCCTTTATCGATGGCTGCTCGCACCTCGGCATCTGGTGGCGGATCATCATCCCCCTGGCCAAGCCGGCGCTGGCGACCGTGGCGGTCTTTACCTTCCTTTTCACCTGGAACGACTTTCTCGGCCCCCTTCTCTACCTGAGGGAGGAGAGGCTCTACACGCTGCAGGTCGGCCTGCAGTACTTCCGCCTCCAGCACCAGGTGAACTGGCAGGAGCTGATGGCCGCCTCCCTCGTCGTGCTCATGCCCACGCTGGTCATCTTCTTCCTCGGGCAGCGCTACTTTGTCCAGGGAATCACGCTGACCGGCCTCAAGGGATAGCACCCTGGCGCAAGGAGACCCCATGCCCCAGAACACACCACCTCCCTCAACCCTGCAGGTTGTGCCGACGCCCCTGGTCACACGCGCGGCGCCGACGGCACAGCGCCTGATCGTCCTCCAGTTCCCCATGGCCAGAGAGCCACGGCCCGCGCGTGCGCACATCGAGATTGACGGGCGCGGTGTGGAGGCGGACCTCGGCGTCGTTCCGCCCGGGGAGACGATGGCGCAGGTGCTCGTGCCAGAGGTTTCGGGCCCAGCGTCCGGGTACGCGTACCTGCGGCTAGGCGAGCAGGGCTGGCAGGCCACCTTCAGCCTGGCGCCGGCCCGGCCGTGGACGGTTTATGTCGTCCCCCACTCGCACACGGATATCGGCTTTACCCATCCGGCCTCCGAGGTCGCCTGCATCCACGACGAGAACACGGACGAGGCGATCGCCCTCTGCGACCTGACGAAGGACTGGCCCGACGGCTGCCGGTTCAAATGGACGTGCGAAGTCTCCTGGCAGATCGAGAACTATGTGCGGAGTCGACCTCTCCAACGCGTGAGACAACTCCAGGAGTGCCTCCGCCGCGGCCAGATGGAGGTCGCCGCCATCTATGCCGGGATCCATAGCGACATCTGCGGCCTTGAGGAGCTTGCGCGTTCGCTCTATCTGGCCGCCCGGCTACGCCGGGATTGGGGGATCGGGGTCGACACCGCGATGATGACCGACGTCCCGGGCCTGACGTGGGCCTATGCGCAGATGCTCGCCAAGGCAGGCATCCGGTACCTGATTGTGGCCGACAACAACTTTGCGGCCCCCTTCCTTCGCTTCACGGACCTGCCCCGCCCATTCTTCTGGGAGGCTCCGGACGCGAGCCGCGTGCTCGCCTGGTATACCGATGACCCCACATGGTCGTATATCGAGGGCTACAGGCTGGGGTTCGGGGAGAGCTACCGCCACGTGCTCCGCGAACTGCCGCTCAAGCTGGCCGAGCTGGAGTCCCAGGGCTACCCCTACGACGCCTTCCAGCTCCAGCTCGCCTCCGACAACTGCCGGGTGCCCTTCCGACCCGCCCTGATCGCCAGGGAGTGGCAGGAACACTGGGCCAACCCCCAGGTGCGCCTCGCCACCGCCCGGGAGTTCCTGGCCCACATGGAGGCAGCCTACGAGGCACGGCTCCCGGCCCATCGGGGGGATTGGACCAACTGGTGGTCCTCGACGGTGCTGGGTTTTCCGCACGAGTCGGCGTTGGGGCGGCGGGTCAAGGGAGAGCTGGCGAGTGCCGAAAAGCTGGCCTCCTGGGCGAGCACTGCTGGCCTGTTGGCCTACCCCGCCGACCTGCTATCGAAGGGCTATCACCGCCTGCTCGCCTTTGACGAGCACAGCGGCGGCGGCGGGCTGTGGCGCCCGAGGTCCGAGGAGGAGCAGGTCCGCGCCCTGCTCGAGGGATACGCTTTCCCCTACGAAGCGGCCGATGCGGCACGCGCCGCGCTTGAGCAGGCCGCACGGGCGCTCGCGGCGCACGTGTCCAACCCGCACGCGACGCATAGCCTCCTCGTGCTCAACAGCCTCTCCTGGCCCCGCACCGGGGTCGTCGAGGCACGCCTGCCGGATGGAATGCAGCCCCGGTCTCTCGTTGATCCCGAGACCGGCCAGCATCTACCTGTGCAGTCGCTTGCCTCTGGAGAGGTGCGCTTCATCGCGCCCGAGGTCCCGCCGATGGGGTACAGGGCGTTCGCCGTCTCGTCCGCAGAGGCGCCTGCGGGAGACGAGCTGGGCTTTTCTGACCGGCACCTGCAGAACCGCTACTACTGCGTCGAGCTAGACGACCGCGGCTGGATCGCCAGCATCCATGACCGCGAGCACGGCCGCGAGCTGCTCTCCGGGACAGCAGAGCCGGCCTTTGGCGAGCTCGTCTGGTACCAGCCCAGACCTCACAGGGAGTTCGGCCTCGGCGACGAGTTCCCGGATCAGGTAGAGCTGTACGAGGGCGTGCCGGTGCCCGGCGAGATCCTCGCTTCGTCGGGGGGCGAGCCCACCATTCGCATCAGCGAGCGGGGCCCGGTGTCGGCCAGCCTGGTCATCGAGCGCAGGGTCGAGGGACCCTTCCTCCTCCGGCAGGAGGTAACGCTCCATGCCGGCCTCCGCCGCGTCGAGATGAGCTATCTCCTCACGCCAGAGGGAGAGACGTCAGCACCCAAGACGCGCTTTGCTTACCTCTGCTTCCCGTTCCAGCTCGACGATCCACGCTTTACGCTCGAGCTGCCGGGCGCCCTGCTCACGCCGGAGGAGGACCAGCTCAAGGGGAGCTGCCGCGACTTTTGGGCGGTCCAGCACTGGCTGGCCCTGCAGAACGCCGGGTACACGCTGCTGATCTCGGCGCCGGACACCCCGCTGGTCGAGCCGGGGAGGCTCGCACCGTCGCACCAGCAGTTCCTGCGCCAGTGGCGGGCCGAGGCGGCCACGGTATGGGTGCCGATCCTGTCCCTCGGGCCTCAACACGGGGCGACGGACTCGCCGTACAGCCGGAGCGCGCCCCTTCGGCTGCGCTTCTCTCTGACGAGCCACCCCGGGCCGCTGGACCCGGCGGCCGCGATGCGGCACGGCTGGGGCTCCAGCAATCCGCTGATAGCGGTGTCGCTGCCCTCGGGGCAGGACGGTCAGTTGCCACCCGGCCGCGCCTCCTGGTGTAGCGTCGCGCCAGAGCGCGTCCTTCTCGTGACGGCCAAGCGGGCTGAGGATGGCGATGGCCTCATCTTTCGGCTCTGGGAGGGCAGCGGAGCCGCCTGTGTGGCCAGCCTGACCCTGCCCGGGCTCGGCCCGCTGCGGGCCTCGCGGTGCAGCATAGTCGAGGAGGACCTCACGCCGCTCGAGGCCGAAGGCCACACCGTACGCATCCCCATGCGCGGCTTTGGCATCGAGACGGTGCGCATCCGCCATGGGAAGTGAGGTGATGGGAGATGTCTCTGGACCGAGCCGACCGCGCATTGCAGCAGGGCCCCGGCCACCGCGGCCGCGAGAGCGAGGGAAGCCTGAGCGTGCCGTTCCGTGGCTTCGCCTGCCTGCTGGCTGCCTTGCTGGTGCTCTCGGCATGTGGCAGGGCAACACTTACATCTACCCCGGCGCCTACCCTCACGCCAACGACGGAGGCCCCCACGGTGACGCCTACACCCGCCCTCCCGGGCGCCCGCTCTACCATTCGCTACATCTATGTCGTGCCGATGTCGCACCTCGATATCGGTTTCACCGCCCCTCCCGACGCCGTGGCCGAGGCGTACAAGGCCAATATCGACCTGGCGATCCGCTACCTCGAGCTCTTCCCCGATCTGAGCTGGACCATCGAGGGGGTCTGGCAGCTCGAGCAGTGGCTGCAGCGGACCCCGGACCAGGCGCAGATCGAGCGAGTCGCCAGCCTCATCAAGTCCGGTCGTCTGGGCCTGACCGCCGGCTACGCCAACCTCCACGGCGGCCTTGTGAGCGCTGCCGAGTGGCCGCGCTTTCTGTACCCGGCCGAGGCCCTGAGCCGACGCTTTGGCGTGCGGCCGGTCTGCGCGGTCCAGAACGACGTGCCCGGCCTCTCCTGGGCCCTGCCTCAGGTGCTGGCAGGCGCTGGCGTCAGGTACCTGGTCGCCGGCCCGAACACCGCCTTCGGTGGAGGCACCAGCGTGCCACTCCAGGATAACCCCTTCTTCTGGGAGGGACCCGATGGTAGCCGGGTCCTTACGTGGGTCAGCCCCGGCGCCTATGTGGAAGGCGTCGAGACCTTCAGGCTCTCCCAGCCCATCAATGAGGTACACCTCGAGGAGGACCTCGCCCGCTACGTGGCTGCGGGCTATCCGTATGACGCCATCCTCGTGGAGCACGCCATGGACAACTGGGACGCCGACCAGCTCGGCGTCGTCCTCATGCTCCACAACATCCAGGAATGGAACCGGACGCGCGCCAACCCCAAGTTTGTCATCGCTACCCCCGAGGCCTTCTTCGAGCACATGGTCGAGAAGTACGGCGACCAGTTCGCCATCTACCGGGGAGACTGGTCGGGGCTGTGGGAACAGGTCAAGGTCCTCAGCCCCTCGGGCACGGCCATGGTGCGGGAGGCTAAAGCTGCCCTGCCGGCCGCTGAAGCCATAGCGACCCTGAGCAGCCTGCTTGGCGATGCGACCTACCCTGGCGAGCGGGTCGAGGCGCTGTACCGCCGCCTGCTCGATTACGACGAGCACTCGGTCGGCAGTATCGTCCCCTGGCCCGGGATGTTCACGCAGGAGCAGATCGACCACGACAACGACCTGCGCTACCGTCTCGCGCAGGAGATCTCCCGGGGCAGTCAGGCGCTGCTGCAGGAGAGCATCGGCCTCCTGAGCGCAAGGCTTCAGGGTGCCGAGCCCGGCCTCGTCGTGTTCAACCCGGCCTCATGGGCGCGCACCGACCTCGTATCGCTTCCCATACCCGAGGGTGTGGCCTGCCCCTGCCAGGTCCGGGATGAGGCGACGGGCGAGGTCTCCCCCGCCCAGGGCACCGCCGACGGCCAGCTGCTCTTCATCGCCAGGGACGTTCCGCCCTTGGGGTACCGGCGGTTCAGGCTCGAGCCGGCCCCCGCGGCCCAACCCACGGCGCAGGCCATGGCAGGCGACCGCATGGCGAACGCCTGCTTCGAGGTCCGCGTCGATCGAGCCAGTGGCAACCTCCAGATCAGCGATCTCGTGGCCGGGCGCTCCCTCGTCGCCGAGGGTGAGCTGCCCTTCAACGGCCTGCTCCGGGCCGGGCACCAGTCGACCTACGGGAACGGGCAATACGAGGTTCTCCCGGCAAGGCCCCTTTCCGTCACCGTCACCTCAGGGCCGGTCGCGACCTCTCTCACCATCGAGCGGGGCGACACGCCTTTCGTGCGCACCTGCATCACTCTGTACGAGTCGCTCCCCTGGCTGGAGTGGACGAACATCCTCGACCGTAGCCGCATGCGGCACGTGCCTGCACGCGAGCACTCGGACCTGTACTTCTTCTCCCTGCCGCTCGCTCTCGGCCCGCAGGGTCTGCGGCTGCGTATCGAGACCGCAGCGGGCTTTATGGACCCAGCTGCGGACCTGCTGCCGGGGGCCAACGGCCGTGGCTTTAGCGTGCAGCGGGTAGCCGCACTCGAGGAGCAGGATGGCTACACCGCCCTCCTCGGCAGCCGGGAGTCCTTCCTCGTTTTCGCCGGGGGCGTCCTGCGGGCAGGGCCGTACCCGGCGCTGCAGAGCGGCACCCTCTTTGCAGGGGCCATGGGCGTGGCGCACGAAGGACAATCCAAGGACAAGGGCGTGGTGCCCTTGCAGGCCGGCGAGCCGAGCGCCCCCAACCTGCACACCTTTACCTACCGGCTGGCTGCACAGGCAGCAGGCTTTGACCCGGCAGCAGCCGCGCGCTTCGGCTGGGAACTGCACAGCCCGCTCCTCGCCCGGTACCTGCCGGGCCAGCGCGGGAGCAATGCTCTGCCACCGGCGGGCAGCTTCCTGACGCTTGACGCTCCGAACGTCGTGGTAGCAGAGCTCAAGCGCGCTGCCTTCGGATCACGGGAGGACCTGATCCTGCGGCTACAGGAGACGGCCGGCAAACCGACGAGGGTCGCCGTGCGCTCTGCCTTCCCCATCCATGAGGCCTGGGTGACAAGCCCGACCGAGGAGCCGCGAGATGAGATCGCGCCTGAGCAGCCGCTCCTGATCGATCTGGCCGCCAACGCCGTCATCACCCTGCGGCTGCGCGTCGACCCGGCCTCCGCGCCGTTAGCCGCGCAGGAGTGACAAGAGGAACCCGAGATGCATTCTGCAATGACACCCAAGGAAAACTATATCCGCGCCATCACCTTCACCGGCCCACACCATCTGCCCTATGAAGAGGTCGTGCGCAACGTCGAGTTCGAGGGCGACATGATGTGGATGGGCGAGGAGGGGGTCGATCGCTGGGGCGTGACCTGGCATGGCGTCCTCGCCGAATACCTGCCGATGGTCGCGGATCATCCGATCAAGTGCCCTCAGGACATGGACCGGTACCGCCCCCCGGAGCCGGTGTTCCGCCTCAAACCCTCGGCCGAGGCCATGCTCGAGACGCTGAACCGCGACGAGTGGGTGCTCTGGGGCTTTCACCCCAACATCCTCTTCGAGCGCGCCTGGTTCCTCGTGGGGCTGGACAACCTCCTCATAGCGATACGCGAGGAACGCGAGCGGGTCCGCAGCCTGCTGCGCCGTATCGCCGACTATCAGATCGCCATCGCCGAGCAGTACGTGCGCTGCGACATTGACGGCGTCTTTATCGGGGACGACTATGGCACGCAGCGGGCCCTGGTCATGGCGCCAGACATGTGGCGCGAGCTGATCAAGCCCGAGTTGGCGCGCGTCCTTGCCGTCTACAAGCGCGCTGGCAAGTGGATCAAGTTCCACTCCTGCGGCCACATCACCGAGATCGTCGACGACCTGATCGAGATCGGCGTGGATATCATCAACCCTTGCCAGGCGAGGGCCAACGACCTGGAAGAGTGGGGACAACGCTTCGCCGGGCGCGTTGTCTTTGAGGGCGGGGTCGACACGCAGATCACCATGATGCTGGGGACCCCCGAGGACGTGCGCGCCGAAGCCCTGCTGCGCATCAAGCAGCTCGGGCGCGACCCTCGTGGCGGCCTGCTCCTCTGGGCGGACCAGAACGTGCCTATTCCTGAGGCAAACCGGAGGGCCCTGGTCGAAACGATCGTGGCTTACGGCGTATACCCTCTTCTGAGGTAAGCCGCCTCTTGCCGCAGACCGGGTCCTCGCGCAAAGGCGAGGCGGGAACCTCCAGGGCGGTGACCATGGCGCCGCGCCAGAACCAGAGGACTCTTCCGCAAGCCTCCAGTTTGGCCTTTCGGAGCGCAACCCGCGGCGCCATCCAGAGATCGCTGAGATGACGTCCAGCGATGCTGCGCCGGGGACGCCCCTTCCCCTCGCCCCCCTCCCCTTCAGGGGCGGACAGGCGGCCAGAATCGAGGCTGGCCGCCCTAAAGAGGGCCGCCTGGAGAC
>JAIMBM010000092.1 GCA_023511475.1 Anaerolineae bacterium | reverse complement strand
GGGTAATGCCCATCGGCGGAAACTATCCCACGGCTTGGGCGCCTTCCCCGGGGGGGGGGCCCCCGCCCCCCGCCCCGGCGGGGGCGGGGTCAGGGGTGGGGGCGTCACGCGACCACTCAGGCGTGCCAGAGTCAGCGGTGAGGGACGGCGACCCGAGAAAGCTGGACTTCCAGGGGAATGCCCCAGGACTGGGGGTCGCCTCTGCAAGTCGGCGCGACGCCGATCCCTATGGGCGGGGCTCGCAGGAGGCCGGCCGGTCGCCTCGGCGAGGCGACCGGCTCCTACACCCTCAGGGTCAGAAACTCTTCCAGGCTCTCAAAAGCTTCTCTGGCCAGGGTGTCCGGCCCCATCAGGGCATAGGTCTTGTTGGGGACCTCGACGGAGATCGGCCCATCAAAGCGCAGGTCGCGCAACACCTCCAGATAATCGTCGAGGGGGATTACACCTTCTCCGGGCCAGAGACGGTCGGTGTCTTTGATCACCGCCGGGTCCCTTGGTGGTGCGTCGGCGACGTGCACGATATAGAGGCGTGAGGGCGGTATGAGGCGGGCCTCCTCGCGCGGCAGCCCCGACTTGAAGAAATGGAACAGGTCCAGGGCGATGCCGAGGTTGTCGCGCCGGCTGATGCGGATGATCTCCAGCGCCTCGCGCGGTCCGGGGATCAGGGGATCGCGACCCAGAGGCTCCAGCGCCAGGCGGAGCCCGTAGCGGCCCGCAGCCTCGCAGAGCGGCAGCATCAGCTTGGCGAGGTAGTTCAGGGCCTGCTCTTTGCTGAGCTCGGGCCGCCGGCCGACCACGATCAGAAGCACAAGGTCGCAGCCAATCCCCTCGGCCACCGCGCCGTAGCGCCTCAGGTCCGCCATGGCACCGGCGAGCGGCTCCTCGCTGCCAAGGTCGATAGCGATAAAGTCTATGGCCGCCGGCTGGAGGTGATGGACACGGAGCTGGCTCGCGAGGTCCTGCACGCTGTGGCGCTGGAGGTAGGGCTCGAGCTTGGGGCCCCAGATCTCGAGCGCCGGGAAGCCCGCCCTGGCGGCAGCAGCGATATCCTGCTCGAGGCTGTACGGTTGCGATGAAGCTCCGCTGAAGCAGATCAGCATCGCCTTTCACCGGATGAGCTCTGGCCCGCCTGTCGCGGGCGATGGTCTGTGTATCCTCAGTAATAGCACGAATCGGGCCACGAGCCTGCCGGCGTGGCGCGTGGGGGTGGGCCTGCAGTCCCTGAGGGGAGGCTCTACTCAGGCGGGGTTGTCCCCGGGCGGCTCTGCCGCCCGCGGACAACCCCCTGCATGGCGAATGTCCGAGGCATGGGGGGCAACGATGAGGCACCCTTGCGCCTGCACACGCGAATGGAGACTGCCTGGCCCGGAACCCCTTGGAGGCGATAAGCTGCGTGCCGGAGGGCCTGGCTGCGAATGCGGTGTTGTCGGTCGGAGCGTGGCCTTCCCGCCAGATGGCGGCCCACAGGGAGCCGAGGCGGATGCCCCAGAACGGCACGGGTATGTGAGTTGGGGTGGGGGATGCCGACAAGGCAAACTTGATTTGCGTTCCTCTTGCTCTTTGGGGTATTCTCCAGGCAGTCAGCTGACCCACTTCGGACTCACAGACGACTCCTCAGGAATGCTGTCCGCCAATGGATACCCGCGCCTTGCAAAGCTGGCTGTGGGAAGCCGCCTGCGTCATCCGCGGTGCGGTGGATGCGCCCAAGTTCAAGGACTATATCCTGCCGCTCGTGTTCCTCAAGCGCCTCTCGGACGTGTTCGATGACGAGCTTGAGCGCCTCACGAACGAGTTCGGCAGGGACGCCTTGGACCTGATCGAGCAGGAGCGCAGGACCGGACAGATGCATCTGGTGCGCTTCTACATTCCCGAGAACGCCCGCTGGCAAGCCATCCGCCGCCAGACCGTGGGGATAGGGCAGTATATCACCGATGCCGTGCGCGCCGTGGCTCGAGAGAACCCCCGTCTTTCCGGCGCGATCGATATCGTGGGTTTCAACGCCACGGCCGCCGGCCAGCGGATCATCTCCGAGGAGCAGTTGGCGGCCCTCATTGACGTCCTATCGCGGCACCGCCTCGGACTGCGTGACGTTGAGCCCGATATCCTCGGCCGGGCCTATGAGTACCTGCTGCGCAAGTTTGCCGAGGGGCAGGGCCAGAGCGCCGGCGAGTTCTACACGCCGCGCGAGGTGGCCATTCTGATGGCGCGGATCCTGGAGCCCGAGCCGGGGACGACCGTGTATGACCCGACCTGCGGCTCGGGCGGGCTGCTCATCAAGTGCCACCTCCGCCTGTTGGAACGGTATGGCGAGCAGAGGAACGGACGGCGCGTCCTGCCTGACAGGTTTGCCCCCCTTAAGGTGTTCGGCCAAGAGATCAACGCGGCCACGTTCGCCATGGCGCGCATGAACGCCGTCATCCACGATATCGAGGCCGATATCCGCATCGGCGACACGATGCGCCAGCCGGCCTTCCGCGACGCAGTTCAGTTGTTGATGGAACTGTTCTTAGCGCAACCCAAGGTCTGCGGGTCGGTAAGGATTATTTGGTAGCCAGCTACACGCCTCTGATTATGTGCGAGGTGATGTTCCTGTAGTTATGCCAAAAGACCTGTCACAGACTGGCGCCATTCTTGCAGGAACTGTAGCTTCCGTTCCAGAGCAATTGAAGCCGGAGTTGTCGAGGCACGTTCTGGCCGAGCGAGACATTCTCATCGCTGGCAGAGGCGAGCTCGGAAGGAGGGGATTGCTAACGGAGCGTGAGTCAGGATGGCTTTGCGGTACAGGTTGTTTTCGGCTGCGACCAGGTACCTACATGGACTCTGATTTTGCTTGTCTCCTTTCTGCAGGCGCCGAACTGCGCCACCAGCTTGCATCAGGCGCTGCAGACACTGCCATGCCTAACTTGCATGCTCGAATAATCGAGCTACTGTTGCTCCGCCTCCCACCCGTCCCCGAGCAGCGCGAAATCGCCGACATCGTTCCAACGGTGGATGAGCGCGTCGCAGCCGAGGAGTCCTACGCCCGCGCGCTGGAGGGGCTGTTCAAGACGTTGCTTGCGGAGCTGATGACCGGCCGCCGGCGGCTGCACCGCGCCATCCTTCCGCAGCTTGCCCACCTGCGGCAGAGTAAACCGAAAGTGAGGGAGATGCCCTATGTCCGAAGTGCTGTTCAAGAGAGTTGACTATACGGTCAGCAAGCTGCTTGAGGATATCGAGCTCGGCAATATCGGTCTGCCGGATATTCAGCGACCGTTCGTCTGGAACACGACGAAAGTGCGTGATCTGTTCGACTCGATGTACCGCGGCTTCCCCATCGGTTACCTGCTCTTCTGGGAGAACGGCCTGCCGGGCGAGCATCGCCTGATCGGGCTTGACGGCAAGCAGAAGGCGCCTACCCTGCTGATCGTGGATGGGCAGCAACGGCTCACCTCCCTCTATGCGGTTATGAGGGGCGTTCCCGTCGTGGACAGGAACTTTCGCCCCTTCCGCATCCGGCTGGCCTTCAACCCCTTTGAGCGACGTTTCGAGGTCACCAACTCGGCCATCGAGCGCGACCCGTCATGGCTGCCCGATATCAGCGTTCTCTGGCAACCGACGACCAGCCTGCTCACTTTCGTCAACAAGTTCATTGAACAGCTGGCGAAGAGACGGCCGCTCTCGGACCACGAAAGAGAGCAGGTCTATCAGGCCATTGACCACCTGGTCGACCTGAGAAAGTACCCCCTGACCGCGCTCGAAGTCTCTTCTAGCGTCACCGAGGAGCAGGTGGCCGAGATTTTCGTCCGCATCAACAGCCGCGGCACGCCCCTCAATCAGGCTGATTTCATCCTCACCCTCATGTCGGTGTTTTGGGATGACGGTCGCAAGCAACTGGAGGACTTTTGTCGCGCGGCACAGACCCCTCTTGCCGACAAGAAGCCTTCCCCCTACAACCCTTACTTCCAGCCAGTTCCCGACCAGTTGTTGCGCGTCGGCGTGGCGCTGGCCTTCCGCCGGGCTCGCCTGGAACATGTGTATTCCCTTCTGCGTGGCAAGGATTTGCAGACCGGCGAATTCTCCACTCAGAGGCGCGATGAGCAGTTCGACATTCTGCGGCGGGCCCAGGCGGAGGTACTCGATCTATCGAACTGGCATGAGTTCCTCAAGGTCCTGCAGCGCGCAGGCTACACCCATCCGAGCCTCTTCACGTCCGAGACGGCCATTCTGTACACCTATGCCCTGTGGCTGATCGGCAAGTGTGATTTCCACGTGGATCCCTTTGAACTGCGCGAGGTCATGGCGCAATGGTTCTTCATGGCCTCCCTGACTGGACGTTACTCTGGTTCGCCGGAAACGCGCATGGAACAAGACCTGGCCCTGCTGCGCGGCCTTTCCACGGCGGACCAGTTTGTCCGCGCCTGGCAAGCGGAAATCGCCGCCGTGTTGACCCGCGACTACTGGGAGGTGACCCTGCCCAATGAACTCGCTACCGCCTCCGCGCTGAGCACGGGTCAATCAGCGTTTTACGCGGCGTTGTGTCTGCTGGATGCGCCAGTCCTGTATTCACAGATGACGGTCAAAGAGCTGCTCAATCCGAGTGTTCACGCTCCAAAGTCTGCCCTGGAGCGACACCACATCTTCCCGCGCGGGTATCTGAAGAGGATTGGGATTGAGGATTCCCACGACATCAACCAGGTTGCCAATTACACCCTGGCCGAATGGAAGGACAACGTCGACATGAATGACCGCGCCCCCAGCGAGTATGCCCCTGCGCTGGAGGGGCGCTTCGCGCCCGCTCAACTCGCCCGGATGTACGAGCTTCACGGCCTGCCGGAGCAGTGGTATCGCATGCCCTATCAGGATTTCCTCGCAGAGCGGCGGAAACGTATGGCCGCGATCATTCAGAGAGGTTTTCAGCACCTGCAGAAAGGATCCTCCTCGGGAGACTCTCGATGACACTTTCCTCCCAGCCCGGCACCGTCCAGAGTCCCCTCGTCGGTTACGCCAAGGAGGCGGGCTGGAGCTACCTGCCGCCCGAGGAAGCCCTGCGCCCGTGAGGATCAGCCTTTTCTGAGGACAGTGCTGGTGGATCAGCTTCAACGCCTCAACCCCAGGGTAGCGACGAGCGCCACCAAGGCCGAGGAGGTCCTCGGCCGACTCGGGCGGGTTCGCCCGGATTTCGAGGGGAACCATGAGGCCTGGGAGTATCTCAAGGCGCTCATGACCGTCTTTGTCGAAGCCGAGCGCCGCGAGCGCAACGTGCGCCTGCTCGATGCCGAGCGGATCGAGGCCAACCGCTTCCGTGTGACCGACGAGTTTGCCTCTCAGAGTGGAGCCCGCCGCATCCGCGCCGACGTGATCTTTCTGGTGAACAAAGTTCAGGCGAGGCGTTCCCTCGCCCGTACTTGGTGCAGATTGCGACCATTTCGCGACTCTTCGTATCCGCGAGCGACAGGGTGTCATCGCCACGCCGCTCCTCCCGTAGGGGATGTCTTGCGGGGAGAAGGAGCAGCCCGTTCCGTGAGGGAGTTGTCCCCCCTGGCGTCGCGCTCCGCCACTGCGTGCCCTACGGGCACGCCATGGTGTGCCCCTACGCGTCCCGCAGACGCGACTTGTCGCCCCGATGCGACGATCACCGCTGATTGCGGGATATACCCATGGCCCTTCGGTCGCTTGACTCTCAACTCCCGCCGGACTATCCTCTCCCATAACCCCGGCCCAGATACGCCTTCGCGGATGGGCTACGCGTGCCACAGCGTGGCAGACGATCGGGCCAGCGAGGTGCTGCATGTCGCCAAGGTTGCCGTACTGGCTCAAGCTGCTTCTGGCCTTCCTGGCGGTCATCGTCCTCGCAGCGGGCGGGGCAGCGGTCCTGGGCAGCCGCTTTGCCCTGGAGGCGCTAGCGGGTGCGGGTGCCGCGGACCCGCCGGCGGAGCCCCTGAAGCGGGCGCTGCTGATGGCAGCCCTGGCCGCCGGCGGGACTGCACTGCTCGTGGCGCTGGGCCTCGCACGCCTCCTCTCGGCACGATGGCGGGGCCTCGCGCAGGCTGCGGAGGCCATGGCCTCGAAGCGCGGCCTATCGTTCGGCGCAAAGGGCGGCGAGGAAGCGCGGCTCGAGCGGTCGCTCATGGCCATGTCGAGGGCCCTCGAGCAGCAGGAGGCGCTCCGCCGGCAGCTGATGGCCGACATCGCCCACGAGCTGCGCACGCCACTGACCGTCATCCGCGGGAACCTCGAAGCCCTCCTCGACGGCATCTACCGCCCGAGCCGCGAGACGGTTGCGCCTATTCACGAGGAGGTGCTCCTGCTGGCGCGCCTCGTCGATGATCTGCGCGACCTGGCCCTGGCAGAAGCCGGGCAGCTCCCGCTGCATCTGACGCGGGTAGACCTCACCGAGTTGGTGCGTGGGGTGCTCGCGGGCTTTCAGGCACAGGCAAGCGAGCGCTCAGTCGATCTATTGCTGGTGCTGCCTCCGAGAGAGTTGCCGCCCGTGGAGGCCGATGCCGACCGGATCCGGCAGGTCCTCCTCAACCTGATCGGCAACGCGCTGCGCCATGTGCCGCAGCGAGGGCGCGTGCGCGTGGCGCTCCGGTCCGCTCCCCCGCGCTGGGTGGAAGTGCGCGTCAGCGACAATGGCCCGGGGATCAGTCCGGAGGACCTGCCACACGTCTTTTCGCGATTCTACCGGGGCGATCGGAGCCGCGCGCTCGACCGAGGAGGAGCGGGCCTGGGGCTGGCGATCGCCAGGCACTGGGTCGAGGCCCACGGCGGGAGCATCCGCGTGGAGAGTGCCCTCGGAGAGGGGACGACCTTTATCTTTACCCTGCCGGTCAACTGAAGGTGCGCAGGAAGCGCTCTATCCTCTCGAGGGCCTCCTCGATAGCTGCCTTCGAAGTGGCGTAGGAGCAGCGGATGTAGCCCTCCCCGCAGTCGCCAAACGCCGTGCCAGGAACGACGGCGACCCTGGCCTCGAAGAGCAGGCGGTCGGCGAACTCGACCGAGGTCAGGCCGGTGCCAGCGATGGAGGGGAAGGCGTAGAAGGCGCCCCGCGGCTCGAAGCAGGGGAGGCCGATGCTGTTCAGGCCGTCGACGATGAGCCGGCGCCGCTCATCATAGGAGGCCACCATCGCCTGTACCGCATCCTCCCCATTGCGCAGAGCCTCGATGGCCGCTGCCTGCGCCATAGTAGGGGCCGACATGATGATGTACTGGTGCACCCGACGCGCCGCCGCGACGATCTCAGCCGGGCCGGCCACGTATCCGATCCGCCAGCCCGTCATGGCATAGTCCTTCGAGAACCCGCCGAGCAGCACCGTGCGCTCGCGCATCCCGGGCAGGGCGGGCACGCAGCAGTGTTCAACCCCGTACACGAGCCTGTCGTAGATCTCGTCCGAGATGACGAAAAGGTCCTCCTCACAGGCCAGTCGGGCCAGCGAGAGGAAGCGATCCCGCTCCAGGACGGCACCGGTAGGGTTGTTGGGGTAGCCGATCAAGAGGACCTTGGTGCGCGGGGTGAGCGCCGCCCGGATGGCCTCCGCGGTGACCTGGAAGCCATCCTCGACGTGCGTCTCTACGGGAACGGGCGTGCCATCGGCCAGGGTGACCCCAGCGCGGTAGGCGACGTAGCTGGGCTCGGGAACTATGACCTCATCGCCGGCGTCTACAAGGGCAAGAAGCACGCAATGCAGACCTTCGGAAACGCCCACGGTGATGAGGATCTCGGTCTCGGGGTCGTAGCGCACGCCATAGAGCCGCTCGAGATGGGCGGCCAGAGCCTCGCGGAGCGCGGGCAGGCCCGAGTTTGACGTATAGCCAGTCATCCCCGCCTCCACGGAGCGGATGCCTGCCCGTCGTATTGGCTCCGGGGTCACAAAGTCAGGCTCGCCTATCCCAAGCGAGATGACCCCATCCATGGTCGATGCGATATCAAAGTAGCGCCGCAGCCCCGACGGGGGCGTGGTGCGGACTCGCCGTGAAAGCTCCCGTCCCATCAGGCCTCACCTTCAGCGCGATGGAGTGGCTGCGCTGCGGCATCGCAGGCGTCGCACACGCCCAGGCTGGACTTGCCGCCGCGTCGCAGCGATGGGATGAAAGGTGCTCTGTGGAATACCCAACGCCGGTCGGCACCGAAGCGAGCCCGGCCGGGCGGGGTCTTGCGGCGAGCGGCGCCGCCGGTCGTCGCCATTGAGGGTTCGGGAGGCAGCCCCCGACACAGCTCTGACCACCGGTCAGAGCCATTTGGTTGAGGGCGCGTCAGCGCGCGGGGAGCGGCCAGGCTCCGGCTGGATAGAGGGGGACTGCAGGCCCGCCACCGGGGAAGGCAGGCGTGACCCATGTAAGGCCGGGGGCCCTTCGCCCCGGACGGCTGGGCTCAGCGCGAAAGGTCGGCGAAGCGAATCAGGACGTTCCGCACGAGCCCAAGGACCCAGGCCTGCTTGTCCTCCGGCAGCGCGTCAAAGCTCGGCAGTTCCTCGCCCCTACCTTGCGCCATCTCGGCCACCGCCTGCGCCACCTGCACGAGCATGGCGCTTGCCTGCTCCCTTACAACAGTGGGGCGTATGGTCAGATAGGCAGCCTGGGCCCAGAGATCGGCCGGCAATGGCACATACAGCGTCCTGAAAGCCGGTGCGTCTGACATGGACGTTCTTCCCAGTCCGTTTCACCCAGTGGAGGGGGCAGCGAGCACTATTTCCAGTATAGCGCCATTCGCACTCTCTGTCAAAGCCGTTGAGGCGCCTTGCGAGGCGTGGCTTCCGCCACGCACGTCTATGCAAGTGTTCACACTCGCGTGCAGCGCATGGAACGGGCGCAGCCTGCTGGTAGCTTTGCCCGCCGGGATCGGCTTTGCGCCGGCTCGTCGGGGAACCCCCTCCCCTTCAG
>JAIMBM010000091.1 GCA_023511475.1 Anaerolineae bacterium | reverse complement strand
GTGCTGGCGCGCCGCGGCGCGCCAGCACAGCCCGCCACACCGTTCTCTCGTTTTCCCGCCTAACGTGGGGGCGGGGCGTGCCCCGCCCTGCGTCCTGGCTGTGCGGGCAGCAAGAAGCATGCCATTGCCTGGCACGCCCTTTGCTCCTGTGGAGGTGACGGGTCAGGCCCTGGCCGGGGAAGGATGCCTATGGAGAAGGTAGCCATACTCTGGGAGAAGCTCGATGAGAACCGCGTGCACTGCTTCCTGTGCGCCCAGCAGTGCCGCATCAGGCCCGGCCACACGGGTGTCTGCGGGGTCCGCGAGAACCGCGATGGCACGCTGTACACCCTGGTCTACGGCGAGGTGGTCGCTGCGAACGTCGACCCGATAGAGAAAAAGCCCCTTTACCACTTCCTGCCCGGAACTCAATCCTTGTCCATTGCCACCGTAGGATGCAACCTGCGCTGCCGGTTCTGTCAGAATGCCGATATCTCCCAGGCGAGCAAGGGCAAGCTCGAGACGATCCACGGTACGCCCCTACCGCCCCTGCGCGTGGTGGAGTTGGCCCGCGAGTACGGATGCGCCAGCATCAGCTACACCTACACCGAGCCGACGATCTTTATGGAGTACGCCCTCGATATCGCCCGGCCGGCGATGGAGGCGGGCCTTGCGAACGTGTTCGTGACCAACGGGTTCATGACACCGGAGGCGCGGGAGGTCATCATCCCTTACCTGCACGCTGCCAACGTCGACCTCAAGGGCTATGACGACGCCTACTACCGCCGGATGTGCGGCGCCCGGCTCCAACCCGTGCTGGAGACGATTGAAGAGTTCCACCGCCAGGGGGTTCACGTAGAGGTGACTACGCTGATCGTCCCCGGCGAAAACGACAGTCCTGAAGAGCTGCGCCACATTGCCAGCTTTATCGCCTCGCTCAGTGTGGACATCCCCTGGCACATCTCCCGCTTCTTTCCAACCTACGAGCTGACCGACAGGCCACTGACCCCAGTGCAGACGCTCCGGCAGGCGGCGCGCATCGGGCGCGAGGCAGGGCTACGCTACGTGTACCTCGGCAATGTGCCGGGAGAGCAAGAGGACACGCAGTGCCCCGAGTGCCAGAACCCGGCCATACGGCGCCTCGGGTACCGCACCGCGGCACCACAGCCGGCCGATCAGTGCCCGACCTGCGGCGCAGCCCTGCCGGTCGTGACCAGGGTAGCGCCGCGGCGGCTGCGCGAGCCCGAGGCCTGAGCCCGACACCGCCGAGGCCGCGGCCCCCGGCAGATGCTCCCTCGGACCCGCCGAACCTTCAGGAGGTAATGGTACCCATGCGCGAAACAGAAGCCCGGATCAGGCAGGCGGTGACTGAGCAGCTCGCCGCGGACCCGCGGATCGAGCTCGAGAATGCAGAAGTCACCGTCGTCGATGGCCAGGTCATCCTTCGCGGCACCGCCTCGAGCTACCGCGCCAAGTGGGCGGCGGCCGAAGCGGCCCGCCGCGTTGAGGGCGTATCGAGCGTCGACAATCGCCTGGAAGTGCGCCTGCAGGCCCCCGGCGATGACGAGCGCATCGCCGCCAGCATCCGCCGCGCGCTCATGGGCGACACCGAGTTAGACTCGAGCAACATCAACGTGGTGGTGCACGGTGGGCAGGTCGTGTTGACCGGCGCCGTGCCGTCGGGGTTCGCCAAGAGCCGCGCTGAGCAGGATGCGCGCTGGACGCAGGGCGTGGAGAGCGTGAGCAACCGGCTGGTTGTCGTCCCAAGTAGGCGAGAGGAGGATGCCTCCCTCGCGTTGCTCGTCGAGCGCGCCCTGCGAGGCAATGCGATGGTCAATGCCGACGCCATCGACGTGGTTGTAGATGACCGGCACGTCACCCTGAGCGGCGTAGTGCGCAGCTGGGACGAGCGGACCGCCGCCCTCGAGGACGCCCTGCGCGTTCCCGGAGTGGTCGATGTGAGGGACGAGCTGGCCGTTCAGACGCCGAGGAAGCGGTGAGCATGCCAGCACAGCTCACCATGAAGGGGAGCACCGCGCGCCCGAGGGCCGTGGGCTCCCGGCTATGTGCCCGCCCGGAAAGGAGAAGCGCCTTGGAGCTCAGACCCCATCGCTGGTTACCCATCGTCGCCCTCATGGTTGCTGTGCTCGGACTCATCATGACAGAGTCCATTCTGGCAGCGCGCGGCACCGTGGAGATCATCCGCCCCGAGCAGCACGAGACGCTGAGCGGAGTCGTCGATATCTATGGCTCGGCAACCAGCGATGCCTTTGCCTGCTATCGGCTCGAGTACAGCCCATCTGGCCTCAACTGGACGCCCATCGGAGAGGGCCGGTATACCCGGCAGGTGCGCCGCGGGCTGCTCGGCCGGTGGGACACGCGGCCCATCCCACCGGGCCGCTACCAGCTCCGCCTCAGCGTCGTGGATACGATGGGAAACCGCACGCAGCGCACGATTGAGGTGACAGTGCAGGAACCGTCAGCCGGCGGCAGCTGACAGCGCGAGAGTGGAGAGCAGACCGGGCCGCTGCGCGGGCAGCCTCTGCCCCGGCAATGGCATGCTTCTTGCTCCTCTTTCTGTGGACGCAGCCCCGTCTTCCCACCACCGCCGGCGTAGACAGACGGCGGTGGGACGCCCGAAGCAGGAGGCTCGCCTATGCAGCGGATGCCCGCCCCCACCGGGCGCCCTGTCACCCTGGCGTCGCGGGGGATGGTCGCCACCCCGCACTACCTCGCAGCCCAGGCCGGCTTGTCGGCACTGGAGCGGGGCGGCAATGCCGTCGACGCAGCTATTGCCGCCAATGCGACCCTCGCCGTGGTCTACCCGCACATGGCCGGCCTTGGCGGCGACGCCTTTGTGATCGTCTGGCACCCGGGGCGCGCACAGCCCATCTGCCTCAATGGCTCCGGCCACTCTGGTAACCAGGCCTCCATCGAGTTCTACCTGGATAGGGGCCACGAATCGATCCCCGCCCACGGGCCGCTCGCGGCCAATACGGTCCCGGGGGTCGTCGCAGCCTGGAGCGAGGCCCACACCCGTTGGGGTCGGCTTGCCTGGGAGGAGCTCTTTGCACCGGCCATCAGCTATGCCGAGGGTGGCTTTCCCGTCTCGGCCAACCTGGCGATGTGGCTGGAACGCGCCCGGCCCATCCTGGAGCGCTATCCGTCGAGCCGTCAGGTCTTTATGCGCGACGGGGAGCCGCTCCGCGAAGGGCAGGTGCTGGTGCAGGGGGACCTGGCACGGACGCTGCGCACCATCGCCGAGGATGGACCCAAAGCCCTCTATATGGGGGAAATCGGGCTGGAGATCGTGCGCTTTCTCGAGGAGCACGGCGGAAGCCTGTCCATCCAGGACCTGAAGGAGCACCACTCCGACTGGGTCGATCCCCTCAAGGTGGAGTATCGGGGCCGTACCGTCTTTGGCTTCCCTCCCAACAGCCAGGGCATCGCGGCGCTGTTCCTGCTCAATCTGCTGGATGGCTTTGACATCGCGGGTGCCGGTGAAGGAAGCGCCCAGTACTACCACCTCCTCGTTGAGGCAACCAAGGTCACCCTCGCCGACTTGCGTGGCCGCATCGCCGACCCAAGCTACGTAGCACTGCCGGTCGAGGAGCTCCTCTCTCCCGGGTACGCGGCGCGGCGGCGCGCCCTGATCTTGCCCCAGCTTGCCCGCCCTCTGGGGGAGTATGCCGCGGGCGCGCTGCTCGGCGAAGAGTTCTGTCCTGTGGCCCCGGTCGCCCCCTCCGCAACGGCCTATATCGCCACTGCCGACGCCGATGGGTACGCTGTGTCGCTGGTCCAGAGCCTGCACTCCGAGTTCGGCTCGGGCGTAATCGCAGGGCGCACAGGCATACTCCTCCACAACGCCGGCGCCGCCTTCACCCTGGAACCGCGGGACCCCAACCGCCTCGAGCCTCACAAGCGGCCCAGCGAGCCGCTCCTGCCCGGGCTCGTCTTCGACGAGGGCAGACCCTGGCTCATCTTTGGCGCCTCGGGCGGCGAGGCGCAGCTCCAGACCTTTGCCACGCTCATCACCCGCGTGGTCGACCAGGGATACAACATCCAGCAGGCCATCGAGGCGCCACGCTGGCTGTACACCCCCGGTCAGGCTGGGGAGCCCGACCTCCTCAGCCTCGAGGGGCGCGTCCCCGACTCCATCCTCCGCCAGCTCAGAGAGATGGGCCACGATGTGAGGGTCACCGGCGACTGGACCGACGCCATGGGGCAGGCACAGGGCATTGTCGTCGACGCGCAGCGCGGCGTGTTCCACGGCGGCGCGGACCCGCGCGGGGATGGCCAGGCCCTCGGCTGGTAATCTCGAGCCGTACCGCTCTTCCCTCGTTTGCATTCCTCTCAAGCCTGTCGTATAATTGGCTAGCTAACTGTTAGCTGGCTAAGGGCCATGACGGGCAATCTCTGCTCAGGTGGATTCTGCGAGGCGAGAGAGGAGGAGCCCGATGGCGCAGACGGCCGAGCCAGGGATGCTGGATATGCTGCTGGTCCAGGTATGTCGGCTCCATTACCTGCGGGCACACGAGCTCCTGGAAAAGATCGGGCTGTACCGCGGCCAGCCGCCGGTGCTGCGCGCCCTGTCGGAGCAGGAGGGCCTCACGCATACGGAGCTAGCCGAGCGCCTGCGTGTCACGCCGGCCACCATCACGCGCATGCTCCAACGAATGGAGAAGGCGGGCTTTGTGGAGCGCCGGCCCGATCCCGAGGACCAGCGTATCTCCCGTGTGTATCTGACGGAAGCCGGGCGCGGCGTCCAGAGCGCCTTACACGAGGTGGTGCGTACGATGGAGGCGGAGACGCTCGCGGGGTTCTCGCAGGAGGAGAGAGCGCTGCTGCGGCGCCTTCTGGAGCGCATCCGCGATAACCTCCTGCGCGCCGTCGACAGGGAGCACCACCCCGGCTGCCCGTAGCGGATTCGACCGGCGTCAACGCGCCCGCCAGGATCGCGTGGCGTCCGACCCCTACAGAGGTGACACGTTGAGAACGGTAACCGCACTGGCCAGGTACCTGAAGCCCTACTGGCGGTGGGTCCTCGTGGCTCCGCTGCTGATGCTGCTCGAGGTCACCATGGACCTGGTGCAGCCACGTCTGGTCGAGCGGATCGTCGACGAAGGGATCGCTCGCCTGGACATGACACTGATCCTGCACACCGGGCTCCTGATGCTCGTGCTGGCCGCAGTTGGCGCGCTCGGCGGAATGAGCAACGGCATCTTTGCTGCCAGAGCCGTGCAGGCTTTTGGGGCGGACCTGCGGGAGGCGATCTTTCGCAGGGTACAAGAGCTCTCCTTCGGCAACCTCGATGCCTTCGGCACAGGCTCGCTGATCACACGCCTGACCAACGATGTCACCCAGGTCCAGGAAGCCATCATGATCATGCTGCGCGTCCTGGTACGGGCGCCGCTCCTGATGGTAGGCAGCCTGTTCATGGCCATCCTCACCAGCCCGCAGCTGACCTTTCTCCCCCTGGTCTTGATGCCGCTCGTCCTGGCGATCATCGCCTGGGTCATTCGCAGGGCCTCGCCGATGTTTGCTGAGGTGCAGAAGCGGCTCGACGCTGTGAACACTGTGATGCAGGAGAACCTGGCCGGCGTCCGCGTGGTCAAGGCCTTTGTGCGTGCCCGGCACGAAGAGGCCCGGTTCGGTGCGGCCAACGATAGCCTCATGGCGCAGATCATCCGCGTGGGGCGCACCATAGCTGCGACGATGCCGCTCATGATGATGACGATGAACCTCGGCGTGGTCGGCGCCATCTGGTTCGGGGGCGTGCAGGTGACCCGGGGCAACATGCAGAGCGGTCAGATCATCGCCTTCGTCAACTATCTGACGACCACCCTCTTCTCGCTGACGATGGTCAGCATGCTCGTCATGCAGGTGACGAGGGCACAGGCCTCGGCAAAGCGCATCGCGGAGGTTCTCGAGACCGAGCCCGTCGTGAAGAATCGCCCCGGTGCCCTGCGCAGCTTCCGCCCGCTCGGCCGGGTCGCCTTCGAGGGAGTCACCTTCAGCTATGGCAACGGCGCCGAGCCGGTTCTCAAGGACATCAGCTTTGTCGCCGAGCCCGGGCAGACGGTTGCCCTCCTTGGCCGGACCGGATCCGGCAAGTCGAGCCTGGTACAGCTCATCCCCCGCTTCTACGACGTCACATCCGGCCGGGTCACGATCGATGGTGTCGACGTTCGCGACCTCGATCAGGCCATCCTGCGTCGCAGCGTGGCCGTCGTGCTGCAGGAGACGGTGCTCTTCAGCGGCACCATCCGGGACAACATCCGCTACGGGCGCCCCGATGCGCCCGACGAGGAGGTGATCGCCGCTGCCCGCGCCGCACAGGCCCACGACTTTATCATGTCCTTCCCCGATGGCTACGACACCGTCATCGGCCAGCGGGGCGTAAACCTCTCGGGCGGGCAGAAGCAGCGCATCGCCATTGCGCGGGCTCTCCTCGTGCAGCCAGCGGTGCTGATCCTCGATGACAGCACGAGCTCCGTAGACCTGGAGACCGAGGCCCGCATCCAGGCGGCACTGCAGGACCTGATGAGGGGCCGGACGGTCTTTGTCGTCGCTCAGCGGATCAGCTCGGTGATCGACGCAGACAAGATCCTGGTGTTGGATGCAGGGCAGATCGTCGCCGAGGGAACGCACCACGAGCTTCTCGCTTCCAGCCCTGTCTACCGTGAGATTATCGAGTCGCAGCTTGGGAACGGGTAGAATCACATGTCCCAGCAGCAGGGAAGTGGAAGGCACGGGCCACAGGCCCACACGGACCGGCCGCAGCAGGGCGGGCGGCCGATGCTCTTTGGACCGGGCGGGGGACCGCCCCACATGCGGCCCCCCGGCGAGCGAGCGAAGAGGCCAGGGGAGACGCTCCGCCGCCTGTGGGGCTACCTGAGCCGGGAGTCCTGGGCCCTGGCGGCGACCGCGCTGCTGGTCATCCTCACCCTGTGCGTCGAGCTGGCGGGCCCGTACCTGATGGGCAGGGCTATCGACCTCTATATCAGCCGGGGCGACCTGCCAGGGCTCGCGCGCCTGATCGGGCTGATGCTCGCCGCCTATGCAGCCGGCGCGGCGGGCATCTGGCTACAGACCTATATCATGGTGGGGGTGGCCCAGCGGGCCGTGCGCAATCTGCGGCGCGACCTGTTCGCCAAGCTGCAGACCCTCTCGCTGCGTTTCTTTGACCGGCATCCCCATGGCGAGCTGATGAGCCGCCTGACCAATGATATCGACAACATCAGCAACGTGCTGAGCTCCGGCGCCACGCAGCTGCTTGCCAGCGGCTTTGGCCTCGTGGGGGTGGTCGGGGTGATGCTGGCGGTCAACATGCCGCTGGCCATGGTGACGATGGTCGTTGTGCCGCTGACCTATGCGCTGACGCGCACCGTCGCTGCACGGACCCTGCGCGAGTTCCGGGCCCAGCAGGAAGCGCTTGGCGCCCTCAACGGCCTTATCGAGGAGAACGTCACCGGGCAGCGGGTCGTCAAGGCATATGTGCGAGAGGAAGTAGCGATCAAGGACTTTGACGTGGTGAATCGCCGCTTGCAACGCGCCGCGACGCGGGCCCAGATCCTTGGCGGCCTGATGGGTCCCCTGATGAACATGGTCAACAACCTGGGGCTAGCAGTGGTAGCGGGAGCCGGCGGCCTTCTGGCGCTGAACGGGCTCGCCTCCGTGGGGACGATCGCTGCCTTTGTCAGCTATGCCAGGCGGTTTACGCGCCCGCTGAACGAGATCGCGCACCTCTTCAATGCCATCCAGGGGGCGCTGGCCGGAGCGGAGCGGGTCTTTCAGATCATGGACGAGGTGCCCGATCTTGTCGACGCGCCCGACGCCCGGCCGGTGACGCACCTCGAGGGCGATGTGGTGTTCGACGACGTCAGCTTTAGCTACGAGCCCGGTGTGCCCGTGCTCAAGCACGTGAGCCTGCACGCCCGGCCTGGGCAGGTGGTGGCTCTCGTAGGTCCAACCGGCGCCGGCAAGACCACCATCGCCAACCTCCTCACCCGCTTCTACGACGTAGACAGCGGCGCCATCCTGATTGATGGGCAGGACATTCGCAAGCTGGCTCAGGACGACCTGCGGCGGCAGGTGGGCCTGGTGCTACAGGACAACTTTCTCTTCGCCGATACGGTCATGGAGAACATCCGCTATGGCCGGCTCGACGCCACCGACGAGGAGGTCATCGCCGCCGCCAAACTGGGCAACGCCGACTCTTTCATCCGCCGCCTGCCCCGCGGGTACCAGACGGTGCTCAGCGAGCGGGGCAGCAACCTGAGCCAGGGGCAGCGACAGCTCCTGGCCATCGCCCGCGCCATCCTGGCCGACCCGAGCATCCTCATCCTCGACGAGGCCACCAGCAACGTCGACACGCGGACGGAGCGGCAGGTCCAGGCCGCCCTCCAGCGGCTGATGCAGGGGCGCACGAGCCTGGTCATCGCCCACCGGCTGAGCACCATCCGCAACGCCGATCAGGTCCTCGTCGTCCACAATGGGGAGATCATCGAGCGTGGCACGCACGACTCCCTCCTTGCGCAGCGCGGCTTCTACTATCAGCTGTACATGACCCAGTTCGCCCGCAGCCCGAAGGGCTCCCCGGCCGAAGCGCCAGGCGCCCCCGGGGTATCCACGTCGCCGGCGTGGACCAAGGGGGGCGAGCCTTCGCTCGGGACCGCCCCGGCGGAGGGGTAGGCCTGCACCTGCGAGGCCACACGACCCTCGCAGTGCGGCAATCATCTACCCCCTCCCCCGCGGCAGCCGCGGGAAGGGGGTAACCTACTGATAGGGGGTGGGGGGGGGGGGGGGAACCCCCCCCCCCCCCCCCGGCACGGGGCGGGGGGGTGGGCCCCGGCCGCCGCTCCTCCCGCAAGGATTGGGTCCTGGAA
>JAIMBM010000090.1 GCA_023511475.1 Anaerolineae bacterium | reverse complement strand
GGGGGGGGCCACCACCCCCCAACCCGCCAAACCCCCACAAAAGGTCCTGCACCGGGCTCGTGGGAAGCAATGTGCTGCCCTATCTTGGGTGCACCCCCAGGCGTACGCCGCTTGACAGCCCTTCGCTATCAGCCTATGCTGGCCTTATCGACGGGCACTGCAAACGGGCCGCCATACTCGCCGCGGCTGACACACCCTTCGGACGGCATTCCGCCAGACAAGAGGCCTGCAGCATGCATGGTACCGCGGTTCGACGTCTCGCCCTCGCTGTCCTGCTCATCCTGCCGGGCCTCTTCCTCGCCTGGCAGCTCGCTGTCAGTGCTTTCCGGTGGAGCAACGGCTGGATGGAGGGGCTCTCCTACGCCCTCGGCGCGGTGGCCTTCCCGGCTATGGCGGCCCTGCTTGTCTCGGGACGGGTGCGTCACCCGGCCACGTACGGGTGTGCCGCTGTGCTCGCTGCCGTCCCCGGTGCCTGGTGCATTCGCTGGACGGTGTGGCTCCTGACCCGCGCACCCGAGATCGGTCCTTGCCCCGCCTACGTGCCCCTCGCCTTCGCCCTGGTGGGAGCCCTCCTCCTGAGCACAGCGGGGATGCTCGCCGAGAGGGCGTGTCGACGCGGCCGCTGAGAGCATTCGTGGCATCCGGCCTGTGCAGCGGGAGACGGCAGCAGCCTGACCGGGATGGCAGAGCAGCGGACTACCGCTGGGCTTCGGACGGTCGGCACGGATGCAGTCGCCTCGAAGATGGCACAGGACTCGCTCTCTTCGAGAGGATACTCCCCTAAGGAGGCGCCATGACACGCAGAGGCGATGCTGGCGGGAGCTCATCCCGCGCCGGCTATGTGGTCACCATCATCCTGAACCTGATCCTGCTCTATATCGTCCACAGCGTGCCCAGGTGGAACCTCAGCTTTATCACGGCGGACTACCCGCAGGTGCTCTGGGCGTTCGACCTCTCCATCGGAGCGACTATCGCCGCCAACCTGACCTACCTGGCCTATGATCGGCCGTGGTATATGCACCTCACGCGGGCGATCCTCGCCGTCCTGGGTCTCATCGTGCTGATCGTGCTCTTCTCGGTCTATCCCTTCAGCTTTGGCGCCCCCGCCGTGGACGTTCTTGTGCGGGTGCTGCTGGTCCTTGGGATGGTCGGTACGGCCATCGGGCTCATTGTCGAGGCCGTTCAGTTCGGTCGCACCATAGCCGCATGACAGGCGCGGATGCAGAGCCCCGGCCGTCCCTATCAGTACAGGCCATGCGGAACACCGTGCAGGTGTCCTGGGGACTGAGCGTGCCCAACGCTCATGGGTGCAGCTCAAGTACGGAGCAGCTTGCGCTCGGCCACGCTGTCACGGCCCCCTCCCCAGGCGGGCGCTGCGGCGCCCGCCTGGGGAGGGGGCCACGGCGGTGGGGGTCCTGGCAGCATCACAGATGAGCCTGCCTCCGGGGTCAGCCAGCACTGACCCATCGATTGACATTCTTCTCCGCACCCGCTATGATGGAACCAGGGCAGGGCGACGCGCCGGGTTCCGCGGATCAGGTCGAAGAGCGACGAACCTCCCCCCAGAGGGCGGCCAGCGTCCGCGCCATGCGCCCGCCGATCAGGCCTGTCGTCCCAAAAGCCACCGGGAACCACACCGGCACACCCAGCACTGAAGGGTTGGCATAGCGCCAGACTCCCGAGTAGACGAACAGCGCCTCGGCCAGTGTGCCGAGCACGCCGATGACCAGGAAAAAGCTCAGGTCCAGTCGGTCATGCCAGAGCGCAAGCACGACCACACACTCTGCCGACATGGCCCCGAGCAACAGGAGGTTGTTCCTCCACAGGAGCGACACGCACACCGCCATGTAGACAAAGGCGGCAAACTGCACCGCCAGATCGCCCCAGAGACTCCTCCGCCGGTTCATCGACTGCGCCTCCCTGTCCATCGTTTCCATCATAGCAGAGACCGGCAGGGCGGGCAACCGACGGCTGATGGCGGAGCTTGTCCCGGTGTCCTCGGCGCAGGATAGCGCCGAGTTGCCGGCCTGCACACGGCGCCGCGAAAGGAGCGTCTACGATGTCCGGCACGGCCCAACGTCTCTCCGCCTGGCTGCGGCTGGCCCGCCTTCCCTTCCACACAGTTGGGGTCTTGCCCTTTGTGCTGGGCATGGTCCTCGCCTACCGGCTGACCGGCACCTTTCGCTGGCCCATCGCCGCCCTCGGGACGCTGGGCGTGATCCTGGTCATGCTCGCCACCTACTTTGCCGGCGAGCACTGGGACTATGTCGAGGACACGCTCTCCGGCTCGCTGGGGCGGAGCCGCTTCGCAGGCGGCTCCGGCGTGCTGCAGAGCGGCCTCCTGCCGCGCCACGCCGCCTTACGGGCGTCGCTGGTGAGCGTAGCCCTCGCCCTCGTGGTCGCGCTGGCCCTCCGTTACGTCTTCCGCACCGGCCCCTGGACCGTCCCTTTCGCCCTCATCGGCCTTCTCGGGGGCTTTTTCTACTCGGCGCGGCCCGTGCGCTGGGTGAGCACAGGCATCGGCGAGCTGTGGATCGCCTTCTGCTACGGGTGGCTCCCGGTTGCCGTGGGCTGCTACCTTCAGACCGGGAGCATCCCGCGCATCGTGCACCTCGTCGCGCTGCCCATCGCCTTCACAATCTTCAATGTCATCCTCCTGAACGAGTTCCCGGACTATGACGCCGACCGACAGGCCGCGAAGGCCAACCTGACCGTGCGCCTCGGGCGCGAGCGGGCGGCCTGGCTCTACGCTGCCGCGGCGGTCGCCGCCTGTGCGGCGTTCCTCCTCTCACTGCGCCACGGGGTGCCCGGCACGGCGCTCTGGCCCTATCTGCCGGTGCTGGCCCTTACGGTGACGCTCGCAGTGCTGGTCGTCGGCGGCCGCTGGCGGGACCGGCCCACCCTTGAGCGCCTCTGTGGCGCCAACCTCCTGGTGAACCTGGGCACGACGGCGGCCTATATCCTGGCCTTTGCGAGGTGATGGAATGAGCGAGTGGTTACCGGGGTGGGGCAAGAGGCCGAGGCGCCGCGTGCGCTCGTACTGGTGGCCGCCAACCCTGTTCCTGCGCCAGTTGGGGAGCGCGCTCTATGTGGCGGCCCTGACGCACTGGCAGGAGCTGGGCTACTGGGTGCGCACCTACGGCGTGCAGTGCCTGCCCGGTGCCGCCGGCTCCCGAGGCATGGGCTGTATCGGGTTTCCGGCCCACCCCGTGTGGGAGATGACGGCCGCCTGTAACCTGCACTGCATCCACTGCCACGCCTCGGGCGGCAGGCCCGCCCCTGACGAGCTCACCACCGAGGAGGGGAAGCGCCTGCTCGACCAACTCGCCGGGATCAGGGCCTTCCGCATGATGGCCTTCACCGGCGGCGAGCCCCTGGTGCGGGAGGACCTCTTCGAGCTCCTCGCCTACTCGCAGGCCCTGGGCTTTACGAACACCATGGCCACCAACGCCACCCTGATCGACGATTCCGTCGCCCGCCGCCTGCGCCGGCTCGGGCTGGTCATCGCCGCGGCCAGCCTCGATGGCTTTGACGCGGCCACGCACGATTATGTCCGCAATCAGCCCGGGTCCTTTGAGGCCGCCTTGCGAGGCATGCGCGCCCTGCGCCGCGCCGGCATCCTCCTCCACATCAACATCACCGCCATGGAGTACAACATCGACCAGCTCCCACGGCTCATGGCCCTCATCGACGAGCTGGGCACGGGGATTCTCCTCATGTACCAGCTCGTGCCGGTCGGTCGGGGGCGGCGCATCGGGCGTGCCGCGCTCGACCTTGGCGCCAACGAGCGCCTGATCCGCTTCATGGCCGAGGCCCAGCGGACCACGCGGGCCATCATGGAGCCGGTCGCCGGCCCGCAGTACTGGCCTTTCCTGCTGCAGCGCGCGGGCATCCGTGGGGGCCTGCGTCTGCGTCTGGCCGAAGCCGTCTTCCACGGCTGCTCTGCGGGGCGCGGCTTTATCTACATCAAGCCCAACGGTGAGGTGTGGCCCTGTCCCTTTATCGAGGTGAGCTGCGGGAACATTCGCGAGGCACCCTTTGCCCGGATCTATGCCGAGGCGCCTATCCTCAAGGCGCTCCGTGAGCGGGAGAGGCGCCTGGAGGGCCGCTGCAGCGAGTGCGAGTATCGGAGGCTCTGCGGCGGCTGCCGCGGCCGCGCCCTGGCCGTCTCCGGCAGCTACCTGGCAGAGGACCCCTCGTGCTTTATCCACAGGGAAGCGGGAGGACCAGCCGTCCGTGGCGCGTAACACCCCTCACCTCCGGCTTGCCCTCCGGCGCCGAATGCAGTACCATCGCTTCGCGCGCTCCGGCGCGCAAGAACGCCCGAGGTGGGGTCCATGCGGCTGAAAGCAGGGCTCGCCGCGGTCTTGCTCCTGGTCCTGGTCGGCTGTCAGTCGGGGGAGCCCCCATCATCGGGCCAGTCGAGCGCGCAGCAGCCGACACTTACCGCAGCACCGGGCGCAAACGTCAACCTGGACGTCGAGGTGCTGGCGCAGGGCCTGGATACGCCCTGGGCGCTCGATCTGGCCCCCGACGGCCGGCTCTTCCTGACCGAGCGGCCGGGGCGCATCCGCATCGTGCGTGGGGGCACGCTGGACCCGGAGCCCTGGCTCACCCTGGAAGTCGCCGAGGTTGGCGAGGGTGGCCTCTTGGGCCTCGCCCTCGACCCTGAGTTTGGCCGAAACGGCTTTGTCTATGTCGCCCACACCTATCGGGGCGCCGACGGGAACCTGCACAACCGGCTGCTGCGGCTGCGCGAGGAGCCCGAGACGGGACGAGGCACCATCGACCGGGTCCTCTTCGACGGTGCGCCCGGCGCGACCCTCCACGACGGCGGCCGCGTGCGCTTTGGGCCCGATGGCAGGCTCTACTGGACCCTCGGCGATGCTGAGGACCCGCAGCGCGCGCAGGAGGTCAGCTCGCTGAACGGCAAGATCCTGCGCCTCAACCCCGATGGCTCCGTTCCGGAGGACAACCCCTTCGCCGGCTCGCCGGTCTACTCCTACGGGCACCGCAACCCGCAGGGGCTGGCCTGGCACCCTGAGACGAGCCAACTCTATGCGACGGAGCATGGCCCGCAGGCCAATGACGAGGTCAACCTGATCGAACCGGGCCGCAACTATGGCTGGCCTCTGGTGAGGGGCGAGGCAACGCGGGAGGGAACGGTGCCCCCCATCCTCTCGAGCGGCCCAAGCGACACCTGGGCCCCCAGCGGAGCGGCCTTTGCGACGCGCGGGCCCTGGGCAGGCTCGCTCCTCTTCGCCGGGCTGCGCAGCGAGACCCTCTTCCGCGTCGTCCTGGATCCTCGCGACCCGAGCCGCGTCCTGCGCCTCGAGCGGCACCTCGAGGGCCGCTACGGCCGGCTCCGCGATGTCGTCGAGGGCCCCGACGGGAGCTTCTATCTGCTCACGAGCAATCTGGACGGCCGCGGCACGCCCCGTCCCGAAGGGGACCTGCTGCTCAGGGTGACCGTCACGCAGACGGTCCTCTTCGAGGAGGCAAGATGAACGCCCTTGTGGTCTATGACTCGGTGTACGGAAACACGGAGCAGGTCGCCCGAGCGGTGTCGGACGTGCTCGCCACCCGCGCCAACACGCGCCTCGTGCGGGTCACCGAGGCAGCGGGGCTGGATCTCGCGGGGATCGATCTCTTGGTGCTGGGGTCGCCGACCCATGGCTGGCGGCCGACCCCGGCCATGCGGGAGCTGCTCGACAGGCTGCCGGAGGGGTCGCTCCGGAACCTTCCCGCCGCCGCCTTCGACACGCGCCTGCGGGGTATCCGCGTTCTGACCGGCTCGGCCGCACGCTCCCTGGCCAAGACCGTAGAGCGCATGGGGGCGAGGCTGGCCCTCCCGCCGGAGAGCTTCCTGGTCGTCCGCTCGCAAGGCCCCCTTGCCGAGGGTGAGCTGACCCGGGCCACGGAGTGGGCCCGGGCACTCCTGGAGCGCGCTGCCGGACCGGGCCTGGCGTGACCGGGCGGCCGCGCTGCGGGTGGGACGTCCTTCCCCGGTTTCTCACGGAGGTGAAGCGGCGATGAGCAGGCTGGTCAGCCGTGTCGGCTTCTGGTCCGCGGTCCTGTCGACGGTGTGGGCCGGCGGTTTCGCCATCGTGTCGGTTGCCCTCGCCCTGGCCTTCCCGGGAGGCGAGTGGCGCGGCATCCAGGCCTACGTGGCCTCTTACCGGCCGGTGCAGGCCGTGCCTCCGGTGCTTCTGTCGTTCCTGCTCGCGCCGACTCTCGTCGTTCTTGTCGCCGCCATCCACACGGCGGTGATCGAGCCGAGGAGGCTGCTGAGCCTCATCGCTCTGGCTTTCACCATCGTGTACGCGGCGGTGGTCAGCACGAACTATCTCGTGCAGATGGCCTGGGTGCGCGGACTCATCCTCAGCGGGGAGGGCCAGGGGCTGGGCCTGCTCGTGCTGGGCAACCCGCGCTCGGTGTTTTGGGCGCTAGAGGTGCTGGCCTACGGCTTCCACGTTCTCGGCCTGGTCTTCCTCGCTCCCCTCTTTGGCCCGGCCGGGCTTGGGCGCTGGGTGCGATGGATCTTTATTCTCAACGGCGTCGCGACCGGCGTCGCCTTCCTGGTGTACCTGCTCACGGCGGATGCCTGGCACCCCCTCGTCCTCGTGAGCCTCGGGGTGTGGGCCATCACCTTCCCGATCGCAACCGCCCTCATAGCCCTGCTTTTCCGACGGGGAGAGGCTTTGGGAGGCGAGGCCGCACCATAGCGGTGCTGGCCTCAGCCGTCCTTCCGGGACCAGTCGTACGGCACCTTGTCGGTGTGCGCCGGCAGCCTGTACTCGTCCGGCTGCTCATAGTTGTAGACCTCGGTCGGGACGTTGACGATCAGCGTCATCTCCTCCCCGATGCCCTTGAAACCGTGAAGCACTCCGGGCGGGATCTTGAGGAGGCGCGGTCGCTGCCAGCCCATGAAGAACTCGTTGACCTCGCCGCGCGTCGGCGAGCCCTCTCGGTCGTCGTAGAGCACGACCTTGGCCATCCCGCTGACGCATATAAAGTGGTCCGTCTGGATTCTGTGATAGTGCCAGCCTTTGACCACGCCCGGGTACACGGCCGTGACATAGACCTGCCCAAAGCGCTCGAACTCGGGCCAGTCCGAGCGCAGCATCTCCATCAGGTAGCCCCGCTCGTCGGGGATCATCCGCAGCTCCCGGACGACTACACCCTCGATCATCGCACCTCCTCGCTCAAGTGCTGTCGTGCGGCTCCTGTGCCCTGCAGGCGTGCTGCGTCTGCCGGCGCCGGTTCGGCGGCCTGCGCCAGCGCCCCAAGGATGACTCCTGCCAGGATGAGCCCGCAGCCCGCCCAGCCACGGGCGAGCATCCTCTCGCCCGCTGCCAGCACGCCAAAGAGCGCCGCAAACACCGGCTCGGCGGCAAAGATCAGGGCCGTGTGGCCGGCCGTCGTGAACTGCTGCGCCGCCGTCTGTATCAGAAAGGCCAAGGCTGTGGCCGCGACCCCCGTGAAGACGGCAGCTCCCCACACCGGCCCCGGCATGGCGGGGAAGGCTCCTCGGGCCAGCACCAGCGCTCCGCTCAGCACGGAGACCGTAGACACCTGTATCAGCGTCAGCAGCCGCGGGTCACGCCCCGGCGAGAGCGCCCCCAGCGCCGTGATGTGCCCGGCAAAGCTGAAGGCGCACCCTAGCACCAGAAGGTCCCCACGGCCGATGGACCAGTCGGCGCCCAACGAGAGCATGCCAAGCCCGACCGTGGCCAGCACCGTCCCGGCCAGCGCCTGCCAAGAGGGCAGCCGTCGCCACAGCACGGCCACAAACAGGGGCACCAGCACCACCGACAGCCCGGTGATGAACCCCGCCTTGGCCGCCTCCGTGTGTTGCAGGCCGGCGGTCTGGAAACCATAGCCGGCAAAGAGCAGCCCCCCGGCCAAGACCCCCGCCAAGAGGTCCGAACGGCGCACGGCCGGGCGACGCGCCAGCGCCGCCGGCAGGAGCACGAGGGCTGCGATGGCAAACCGCACCGAGAGGAAGGGCAGGACGGGGTAGCGCGCGACCGCGCCCTTTACCAGCACGAACGTGCTCCCCCAGACGGCCGTGACGGCCAGCAGCGCCAGGTCCGCCGCCAGGCGCCGGCGTGCAGAGATGCCAGGTTGGGTCAATGTCTGCCCTCTTTCTCTGGGCATGCCAGTTGCACTACACTCCGCATTGCTGCGCGAAGTACCTCCGGATCGCGTCAGGCTACCGTGCTCCCCTTGGATGGGGCCTGCGCCTGCAGCTCGCCCCGCACCGTCCAGTACAGCTCCCGGGCCCGCAGGTCGGCGAGGGTGTAGCAGGGCCCGCCGAGCGCCGCGGCCAGCCGGGCGGCAAGGCCCCGGTCCAGCGAGGCGTGCTCGGTGTTGATGACCACCGAGCGGATGCCCCTGGCCCTGATGAGGCCGGCAATCCGCAGCGCCTCCTCCTCCGGCGGGCGCCCGGTGAGCGAGACGTTGCCCGCCCCGTCGGTCAGCAGCACAAGGAGCAGCTGCACCTCGCGATCCTTGCGCCGCTCTCTGAGCGCCAGCTCATAAGCCACAAGCAGACCGTGGTTGAGGGGGGTGCGCCCTCCAACCCTGAGCTCGGCCAGAAGCCGCCTCGCCAGCTCGACCGAGTTGGTCGGCGGCAGGGCGATCCGGGCCCGGTCCTTCTGGAACACGACCAGGCACACGCGATCTCGCTTCTGATAGGCATCGACCAGCAGGGAGAGGATTGCGCCCTTGGTCGCGACCATGCGTTCCGCAGCCGCCATCGACCAGCTGGCATCGAGCAGGAAGAGGATCAGGTTCGCGGCTCTGCGCACGCGCACCTTCCGCCGGTAGTCATCTCTCGCCAGGGCGATCGGCTCTCCCGGTGAGCGCCCTCGGCTGAGCTGGTGCGGGGCGGCGGCGCGCAGCGTTGCGTCG
>JAIMBM010000009.1 GCA_023511475.1 Anaerolineae bacterium | reverse complement strand
GTGACTGCGAGCCGCATGCTGGCAGCCCCAGTTCTCTGTGCGGAGTTTGCCCCCACCCCGCCCCCTCCCCCATTCAGTTCAGGGGCGGACAGGTGCCTCTTTTCGTCCCACAGGACGGCCTAAAACAGGGCGAGAAAGGCTGTCTGCGCCCCACTCGGATGTCTCCAGGCCGCCATCTTCAGGGCGGCCAGCCTCGATTCTGGCTGCCTGTCCGCCCCTGAACCCCCCGTTTCGGGGGGTTCAGGGGCGGACAGGCGAGCCCTGTTGGCCAGCAGCAGAAGCTGAACGTCTGCCGCAGCGTTCGCGCCCAGCCCCCGAGGGGGCTTGGTCCTTTTCAGCCCGAGGCTTCAGCCTCGGGCGCGAGGCGCCTGGCACGCCCGCAGCACCGCGCGGGGCAGTCAGCCCAGGATTCAATCCTGGGCTACAGCCCCGCGCTGAAGAGCGGCGAAGCCCCTTCGGGGCTGGGCTCGGGGTCGGACAGGCGCTGTCTGGCGGCCCGACCGCAGGGGGCGGAGCGATGCAATGGCTCATCGCATGCCACCTGCCCGCTCGCGGGCTATTGTGCCTGGGCCTTGCGCCCGTACGTAACCGCCTGTCCGCCCCTGAAGTTTCGGAAGGGGGGACGGTGGGGGGTCCGCCCCTGCCGCGAGACCCCCTACCGTTCCCCCGACACGGGGGAACAGGTTGGTGCTTCCCTGCGAGCAAGATGGCCGCGGAGGGCGGCGAAGACCTATCCCCCCGCTTCGGGGGGACGCTGGGGGGTCCTACCTGCAGTCGGGGCGGCGGCCGCAGGTTACCCCGCGTCCCGCAAGCCGCCCCCGCACCCGCGCTAGACGAGCCCCAGCTCCCTCAGGACCCCCTCCAGTTGGGCCCGCTTCTCAGGGTCCAGCCGCCGCACCGGCGCCCGGCACCGCCCCGCCGGTATGCCGATGAGCTCGAGCGCCTCCTTGATCACCGCAGGAAAGGTCCCCAGCTCAAAGGCATGCCGCAGGGGGCTCAGCCGGCGCTGCGCCTCAAGCGCCCCCTGAAGATCGCCGGAACGGAACCGCTCATAGATGCTCACGACCAGCGCCGGGGCGACGTTCGCAGTGGCCGCGATGGCGCCCCGGCCCCCATAGAGAAGCGTGGCCAGGATGAGCGTGTCACGCCCGGCAAGCACCGAGAATCCCTCGCCCCCAACCCGGATATACTCGGCGGTCAGGCTCAGGTCGCCGCTCGAATCCTTGATGCCGACGATGTTCTCGATCTTCGCCAGGCGCGCAACGAGCGGGGGGCGGAGCGGGCAGCTGGTCCGCGCCGGATTGGCGTACAGGAGCACCGGCAGCCGCGTGGCCCGCGCGATGGCCGCATAGTGCTCGTAGAGCTCCTCGTCGCTCGGGGTGATGTAGAAGGGCGTGATGACCGACACGGCATCCGCGCCGGCCCCTTCGGCTACCGCCGTGAGCTGCACGGACTCGCGCGTCGTCACCGCCCCCGTGCCGGCATACACGGGCACTCGCCCGCCCGCCGCCTCGACGACGGTCTCTATGACCAGGCGCTTCTCGGCCTCGTCAAAGGCCCAGAACTCGCCCTGGCTGCCCAGGGCAAACAGGCCGTGGACCCCGCCCCGGATGAGGTGCTCGACCAGGTCGCGCAGCACGGCGGGGTTGACCCTGTCCTGATCATCGAGGGGCGTCACCATGGCGGGGATAATCCCGGACGGTGTGATCATGGTCACTCCTTGGCCTCAACCGCCAGGCCGGGCCGCCGGCTCAGAGCCGCTCGCGAGTGGCAACTCCGCCTGCCGGCTCGGAACTCGAGTCTACCACCACCCCGCGCCTCCCGCAAAACGTCAAAGCTCATCTCTGCCGGGGCAGTGTCTTGCCGCCCCGAGCGGGCTGCCCTCACCCGCTGGCACACGACGTGCTGGTTGTCGGGGCTGCGCTCTTGCGGGTGCAGTAGGACATCCGATCTTGGGCACGTTCACCGCCGGGATAGAGTGGCAAAGGCACCGCACAGCGGTGGCACCCTTCGCGACAAGTCCACAGGAGCTGTGGCAGCGTGATGACACCGCCGTGTCCTATCAGCGTCGTCATGCCCGCCTACAACGCCGGCCAGTGGATCGGCCGTGCGATCGAATCGGTCCTCGCCCAGACGCCCCCGCCACTCGAGCTGATCGTGGTCGACGACGGCTCGTCCGACACGACGCCAAATGTGTGCGTGCGATACTCTCATCGGATCCGCTACATCCGCCAGCAAAACCGCGGAGCCGCAGCCGCCCGGAACACCGGCATCCGAGCAGCACGGGGAGAGCTTGTCGCTTTCCTCAACGCCGACGACGAGTGGTGCGACGGGTTCCTCGAAGCCATTGCGCGCCTGCGGGACCGATTCCCCGAGGCGGGTGCGTACGCGACCGGGTTTCGCTGCATCCTCCCGGGGGGCAGGTGTTTCGATGCCGTCCTGTCAGACCCTTCCGGCCCGCGCCTGATCCGGGACTATTTCGCGCACAGTCTCGCCGGCCCCTTTATGTATACTTCTTCGATAGCCGTACCGAGGAGCGTGTTCAGCCAGGTCGGCTACTTTGCAGAGGGCGAGCCCATGGGCGAGGACCTGGACATGTGGGGGCGGATCGCCCTCGCCTTTCCTGTGGCCTATTGGGCCCAACCACTCGCGCTGTACCATCAGGAGGCGAGTGGCCGCGTCTGCGACCATCACTCGCGGGACCCGCGATACCCGCCCTTTGTTCGCTCGTACCAGAAGGCAGTCCGCGAAGGCCGGGTCCCTCCCGAGATGAAAGCCGCCGTTGCGCGCTACTGCAGCTATCTGCTGCTGGACTATGCCAAGGCGCTTCTCTATGTAGGGGATAGCAAGTGCGCGCGCCTCGCACTCGAGCAGGCCGCGTCTCTGGCTCGCCTACCCGCCCTCGAGCTCGCCGGCGTGTGGCTGGCTGCCCATGGCGTGCCGATAGCCTGGATGCGCACGGCAAGGCGGGGCGTCCGCGTGCTGCGGGCTGTGCTCGGGGTCCGCGGAAGCCGACCAGGCCGTTGGGCTCGGACCTTGATGCGATCTATCGATCTCTTGCGGCACGGTGCCAGAGAGCCAGTCGGTGCTGGGGTGCTGGCTCCCCCGGCGCAAGACGCGGGAGACAGCGGCTCAAGGAACCTCTCCGCCCCTGAACCTGCGGAAGCAGCGGCCTCAGTCGGACGCGAATCGCCGTGAACCCGGCGGCGACCTCACTCCAGATTCAGTGCCAGCAGGTCCTCCCCGAGGCGTATTTCCATCCGGCTGCAGGGCAGCTCCGCCACGCAGTACGGGTTCTCATAGTGCGGAAAGCCCGTGATGGGCTGCTCGCGGCCATCGATCAGCAGCGGCCCCTCCCATCCGAAGGAGAGATGCTGCCCCCGCAGCGTACAGAAGCCGGCCGTCAGCCCCTCGAACCGCCTCTCCAACGCCAGCACCCTCTCCTGAAAGTCGCCAAAGCTGCCATCGAGCGCCCTGCGCCCCATCTGGCAGAGCCACACGTTCGGCGAGCCGTACGAGCGCAGCTCGCGGTAGGCGCTATCGCCGCGGGTGACCAGCTCGAGCCCTCGCACGGCGGTGAGCGCCAGATACCCATCCCCTACCCGGGCAAAGGCCCAGCCATCGCGGATGGCGTGCTCGTCAAAGGCCGCGAGGGGGAAGTAGGCATGGGTGAACCCCAGCCAGTCGTTCTCGGGCAGCCGGTAGATGGCCACCAGCACGTCCTTCCACTGGGCAACCCGCGGCAGCACGACGTTGCCATGCCAAAAGCCCGGCCGGTGCGAGCCCTCCTCGCTCGTGCACGGCGGATGGTTGACGAACACGACCGCGTCCGGACCCAGGGTCGCCTGCCAGATGTGCTCCTGATAGGCGAACTCCCCTGGCCGGTAATCCTGCGCCGAGCTCAGCATATAGTCCGGCGTCTTGTAAGTGACCTTGTTCACCTCCCATTGCCCGGCGACCCGGTCGCACCACTCCTCCAGCTCGCCGGCATGCCGCTCGCGATCCCACATCTCCTCGCGCTGATCGGCAGCGATGGCGGCGATGATCGGCGGCAGCTCATAGCCTTCTGCGCATGCCAGGCTCACCGTGCCGAGCACGTGGTCGTTGAACACGCCCATCCCCCACAAGAGCCGCCCGATGCCCGCCGTCGCCTCTAGGCGCGCCCCCTTGATAAAGGGGGCATAGGTTCGGCCATGGCTGGACCCAAAGGCGCCCTTGAACGAGTTGACGGCCATCGTGAAGAGCATCTTGTCCATCACGACCGACGCCAACTCGTACACTTCGCTGCTCTCGGCGAGGTCGGCAAGGTGCGAGAGGGCCAGCAGGTCCTCCTCAAAGTAGCAGTTTGAATCCCACTCGCGGAAGCCGCCCCTCGCCCGCTTGCGCAGCCAGGAGAGCGCCATGCGCTCCCCCTTCTCGCGGTGCCAGCGCCCATCCTGCCCGACATTGCCGAACATCTTCTCGGGATAGAGCTGCCCGGCCAGGACCTCGCAGGCGTGGAAGAGGATCTGATGGTTCTCGGACCAGAAGCACATGGCATCGCTGCCGGGCTCATCCATCCAGTACCGGAAGCCGAGGATGCAGGCCTCCAGGGGCTCCCGGAGCACCCCTGGAAAGGACGGATCGGCGCCATAGCGGTGCAGCATGCCCAGCAGGCCGACCAGGTAAAAGTCGCTGCAATCCTCGCGGCGGTTGATCCGCTCGATGGCCGTCATCACGGCATCGGTCCTGACCTCCGACCACCGGCCGAGGGCCATCTTGGCGATCTCGGAGTAGACGTTCTGCTCCCGTCTGGCCGCGTCCTCGAGCGCCTCGAGGCGGCGCTCCTCATAGGTGCCGTACGCTGCCTGAGAGTAGCGGTTGCGCACGGCGTAGAGGGGCATCCGGCGCGTGACGCGCATGTTCCGCTCGTGGTACTCTTTGAGCCGCGGCATGAGCACCACCCGATAGGGACCCTCGGGCACCTGGTAGGCCTTTACCAGGCTGATGCCCTTTCCCGCCTTTGCCTCGACACCCGGAGCCTCGGCGTAGATGCGGCCCTCGGGCGTCTGCAGCCTGGCTGCGATGCCAGTCGATACGGATGTATCCTCCGGCCAGCGCACGGCAATGTCCTGATCCCAGGCGTAGACGTCCCGCTCCAGATAGGCGGCTTCGAACGCCCGCTCCAGGATCTCGCGGCGCTCCAGGGGCAGAAGCGAGGTCGGCAGAAGGACGCAGGCAGCCCCACCGCCCCCACCGGCGGGAGGGTCTGCAAGCCGGAGTGCCATCACATACGGGCACTCCCGGATCGCTACCTCCTCAAAGCGCACGAGGACCTCGTTGTCGCCCTCCTGAAGAGCGGCCGTGAACGACACGCTGTGGGGGATCTGATGGTGAAAGTGCTCCTGGCGATGCACGTGCTGGCCGTTCAGCCAGACGTCCGCGGGCCCGTTGGTCGTCAGCGTGAAACTGACCTCGGCCGACTGAGGGACCGCCACACGGGCATAGGCCCACGCGCGCAGATAGTGACAGGTGCGATAAAAGGCGGAGAGGTCCACAAAGTGATCGTCTCCGCAGCGCACATACTCCCACGTCAGCTCGGCGCCCCCCACGACATGTCGCTCCTTCTCCACGGGAGTCGTCAGGACGCCGGACTCCGCCGCATAGTGGCTGCGCGCGATCTGCAGCTTGGCGTCCGCGCCCTCAAACCGCTCCAGGTCAGGCACCGGCACGGCCTGCGGGCCCGCAACAAGCCAGTTGTCGATGTAGCCGTTCCGCAGCTCATAGGTCAGGCAAGGGATAGCCATCGCGCCTGCTCCTTATCTCGCGCAGAAGGACCGTAGCCGGCGACTCGAGCGGACGGTCACAGCCAGTCGGTGTTGCGGCTATAGTGCTCCGCCAACTCTTCGTGTCCCTTCATCTCCAGCAGGTCTTTCAGCACGGCCACTCCCTGCTCGTACGATCGCGTCTGATGGCTCTGTAGCACATTCCACAGCAGCATGGACCGGTCGCCCTCTTTGAAGGCTGCCAGCTCCCGCTCCATGTCCAGCCAGTCGGGCAGGATGCACTCCAGCATGATCTTGCGCGGCAGCGCCCCGACGTGGATCGGCTGGATGCCCTTCCGGTTGACAATGGCTGGAACCTCGACCACGACATCGTCCGGCAGCCCCTCCAGCGCGCCGTGGTTGGGCACGTTAACCTGGAATATGCCCTCATGGTCATTGACCAGGCCGTCGATGATCGGCACCTGCTGCTCACGCGTCTTGACCGCACCAAAGGCGTCGACCAGGCTCGAGTGTGGATCATTGGCCAGGCGCGCCATCTCGGCGAACCGTTCCTCCAGGTTCTGCACGAACAACGGGCGCGCCAGCTCTGTATCGGGGCCGCCCCAGGGCTCGCCGTACCAGCGCTTCTTCGTCTCAATGTCGGTGTGGTACCACCAGCCGCCCCGCCGGACGGTATCACCGATGGGGAAGAGGCCGTACAGCCTGTACTGGTGACAGGCCGCGCGCGACATCTGCACATCGTGGGTGCCACGCGCCATATGGGTCCGCCAGTACTCCTCGCCTTTGGTGGCGATCCACTCGTCGATCAGGGGATAGGCGTTCTTCCCCTCGTAGATAAAGTGGGTCAGCCAGATGTTGTGATTCAGGCCCGGGGCCTGCCAGGTGACCCGCTCCGGGTCCTCGATGCCGACCGTGCGCGCGACCTCGACATAGCCGTAGTGCCCATGACAGAGCCCGCAGACCTTGATGCCGGTCTCCCGGGTCATCAGGGTGCAGCCCTCAAAGACCGGATTGCCGGACTGGATGAGCCAGGCATCGGGGCAGGTTTCCTCCATGTCCCGCGCCAGGTCCAGCATCAGGCGCAACTGGTAGAAGCTGCCCAGATTCACCCCACCGTAGTAGTAGCCGTGACGCGCGGTGAGGTCGCGAATGGCCCGCTCGTGATGATGGCCTTTGACATAGGCCGTGTTGATGACAAAGGCGGCGTCCCGCAAGGCCGCGGCCCGGTCGAGCGTGCTCTCGAAGCGCAGGTCCGCCCCCAGCTCGGCGGCATAGCGGGCTGCCAGCTTGTAGACCACCTCCAGACGCTCCGCGTTGACATCCATGAAGCAGACCTGGCTGCCAGCCAGGCTCTCGGTCAGGCAGAGGTCCCTGACGAGGCCGAGCGAGAACTGGGCGCTTCCCGCGCCGATGACCGCGATACGTACTCCTGTGGCCATGGGTTTTTCCTCCCGCAGCGCAACCCGCAGATGCTGATTTCACGAACTCCGTCACGCCTTGAGCGCGACGGAGCGCACGCCACCCCTCAGCAAGCTCCCCGCCTGCCAGGGAACGGCAATCCGCTGCACCTCGGATGGACCGGAGAGACTGGTCAGACACGCGCGATACCGCCAGCCTCTCCCCTGCCCGCAGCATGAGCATCTTGTCGCCTGCCGAAGCCGCGGCACTACTGGTTGAACCACAGGTCGTAGACCTGATCGCCGTAGCGCAGCGTTAGCTCGCCCGAGCCGAAGCGGGAGTGCGCCCACGGGCTGTCGACCAGAGGATACCCGTGCAGTGGCACCGGCTCGCCATTCACCGTCGGCACCACGTCCCAGCCCGTGACAAAGCGCCCGATGGAGGGCGACTCGTAGCAGAGCACGCCCTCCCGTACCTCGATGCGCGCGGACTTGAGCGCCGCCACAAAGGCGTCGAAGGAGCCCCAGTCCGCCTCCCGGCCACACTCGACCAGCCACGTGTTCTCAGGTGCGTAGCACACGAGCTCTCGCCCCGCATACTGGCCCCAGTCCCCAGCAGCCATGCCATGCTCGGAGTAGATGCCCACATAGCCGCGGCCGACCCGGCCAAAGGCCCAGTTCCCCTCCAGGCGCACTTCGTCGAAGCGATCCTGCTCAAAGAAGCAGTGCGTCATCCACGTGAGCGGAACCAGCCGCCAGGTGAGGGACATCACATTGCGGCACTGGATCACCCGCGGCAAGACGGCATGGCCGGACCAGTAGTCGGGCCGCAGCCCCGAGCCCTCGCCACAGGTGTGCGGGCACGACCAAAAGATGACGACCTTGTTGCCCATGGTAACCTGAGCCACGTGCGTGGAGGGCTCGAACTCGCCCTTGCGGTGATCCTGCAGCCCGGACATCATATAGTCGGGCGTGCGATAGACCACGAAATCCGCATGCCTTGCGCTGCCCTGCAACAAGCCCTGGCGCACGTGGGATTCGACAACAGAGGTGTTGTCCGTCGCCATCGCGGCCAGGATCTCCGGAAGCCGATACCGGCTCGTGGCGATGGACACAGGCGCCATGCCACTCGTGCCTTTGGTCAGAGACCCGACGCCAAAGAGCAGCCAGCAGGTCGCCGCCGTCCCCTCCAGATCGGGATACTTGATGTTGATGCCATAGCTGCGGCCGTGCGTTGTGCCGAATACGCCCTGAAAACTATCCGCTGCCAGATTGAAGAACATATAGTCGAGCACAGCGCCCGCCATCTGCCGCAGCTTGTAGTCCTCGCCGATTGCCCAGTCGTACACATTGATCAGAGGCGCAATGCAGACCGGGTAGTACGAGTTGGAGTGCCACTCGTCAAAGCCAAAGCGCCCGCGCTGCCGGAGCCACTCGGTGATGTACGTCCGGCCCTTCGTCGCGTGGTACAGGCCCCGCATCCGGCTGTTGGCGAACTCTTCGGTCGGGAAGAGTTGCCCGGCCATCCATTCAGCCACATGGAACAGCAGGCGGTGGTTTTCCGAGCCCATGTACATCACCGTGTCGCCCGGCTCATCCACCCAGTACTTGAACCCCAGCACGGTGTCCTTCATCATCGCATTGATGTGCGGGCTCAGGCGACGCTTCTCCCGCTCCCAGTACAGGAGCCGCAGAATACCCTGGATCACAAAGTCGGAGCAGTCCTTGCGGGCAGCAATGAACTCGCACGTATCCCGGATGACTCTTTCGTCAACGTCACTGTAGCGGCCGAGGGCGTAGCGCGCTACTTCGGTCCAGATGGGCCTGCCTTCGCGGTTGGCCGCATAGTGCTCCAGCACCCGACGCCTGCGCTCCTCGAGGCGGTCGTATCCGGGCATCGCGGCCACCGGCGTCACCTTGCGGATCTCGAAAGTCACCGACGTACACGGCTTGCCTGCGCGATCCGACCAGGTGCAAACGATGCGGTACGCCCCATCGGGCAGCTCATCGCCGCGGCACAGGTCGGCCCGCCCCGCTGCCGTTGGCCGCACCTCGCGGAGGCTCTCGTTCTGCTCGCTGAGCAGGCTGATGCTGAGAGGCATGTCGGCGGCCGGAGGCACCGTCAGGGTCAGGCCGACCCGGTCCTCGGGATAGAAAAGGTCGCGCCCGAGGCGAACCCCCGCGACCTCGCGCTCCACCCCGGCGCGTTGCTCAGGCAGCACGTCAGCGCCCAGCGGCACACGCGCCACGGCGTCGGAGTCATCGAGTTGAAGGCGAAAGCCTACCTGCGCCATCCTCGCCATCCTGAAGAGCGCCACGCTCACCACATTTTCACCGGGAGCAAGCGCCGCGGCAAAGCGATACTCGGTCAGGAGCTGCGTGCGCTCCACGGGATGCGCCTCGGTGTCATAGACCACGGTGCCATTGATGGCCACGAGCGCTCTCGCCGACAGCCCGACGAGCAGAGTCCACTGCCGGTCACCTGGCTGATCGGGGACCACGAGCGTGGTGAGGAAAGCCGCGGCCAGGTGGTTGGAGATGTTGTACGTCCCCCACGAAAGATACTGCTCCGGCCGGCGCACCAGGCTCCAGCGGCCGCTCTGGCCGCGGAACGTGGCCTCCTCTCCCTCGCAGGGCCTGGAGGCGAGGATTTCCGTTGCCTGCTGAACGACCTCCACCATGGACGCCCGCCCGATGATGGCCCCTGGCTCCTCAAAGTACGTCAGTCCCTGCACGCGGTCAGAGAAGTCCTCGTAGAACGGCCCTAGGATCAGCCAGGGCTTGACGATCTCGCCGCGCTTCACCCGACGCTCCAGGTTGTCCTCCATGGTCGTTGACCTCCTTGTGGGGGGAGCCTGCTAGGGTGAATGTGGCCTCGTTCCGGCAGCATCCCGCGGGAGCCGGGGCCTCTGGCGAAAGAGACCTGCAGGGCGCGAGAGGATAACAAGTGCCAGCCCGATCACCAACTCCAGCCCCGCCGCGATCCACGGCAGCCACGCGGGCCGCGGGACGGGCATGAGGCATAGCGACAGGTGGGCGACTGCGATGACCAGCACCTCGAGCCCCAACACCAGCGCGGACCGCCTGAGCAAGAGACCCTTCTCCGCACCTTCCCTGAGGTAGCTCTCGGTTGCCATCACAAACACCAGCCACGCGAGCCCGGCTGCGACGATACCCGCCTTGTCGCAGAAACCGGCCCGCCACCCCCGGGCCGCCGAGCCCCTGACGTAGTACAGCGCCAGAGCTGTCAGCAGCGCGTGCCGGAGCGTCGCCAGCAGCCACAGCCCCAGAGCGCCTGCCAGGAGCCACAGGGGATATACAGGCAACAGCCGGGTCCAACGTCTCTCTCCCATGGAAGGAGCCCTCCCTAACGAGGCCCGCCCGATGCGAGCCAAACCGGCATCGGCTGCCTGCGCTCACAAAGGTCGCTTGCGTAGGTGAAGCGGTGCGCGTCGCTCACGTAGTACTGGCCAAACTCTTTCACGGGCAGGACGTCGAGGAAGCGCTGAACCACAAGCTCGGCCATATCCTCACCCATGCCCAGAGCGACCTCATAGTCAAAGTGAATCGCCAGGTCCGCGCCCCGGTTGTCAATGATGCGGGTGACCCCAAAGCTAGCCGGCGAGCGGTGCACCGGCGCATACCGCTCCAGGAGAAAGGCCCCGGGGGAGGCGGAGTGTATTGCGTCACGGTGCGCAAAGACAAAGTTGACCGTCTCTTGGGCATCGTCGAGCGTCTCCCCAGGAAAACCAAAGAAGAAGAAAACGTGATTCCATATGCCGGCCTCCGCGCTCTCGCGCAGGACCCGGCTCGCCTCTTCGGGCGTCGTGCCCTTCCTCATCCGCTGCACAATGTGACGTGACGCGCTCTCCAGCCCAAAGAGCAGCATGCGGCAGCCGCCGGCCGCCATCCTGGATAGCAGCTCACCCGTCAGCGCGCGCTCCAGGCGCGCGCACCCGCACCAGTGCAGCGGTGACCCGAGCTCCTCAAGCGCCTCGGACATCTCCCTCAGGGTGTGCGGCGCGATGACCTCATCGGCGAAAAAGATGTGCCGCACGCCATAGCGCCTGTGAAGGGCGCGCATCTGCTTCACGACCGCTTCCGTTGTGAAACGATGGTAGCCGACAGGCGCTCCGTATCCCACATTACAGAAGGCACATCGCCCGTGATAGCAGCCTCGCGACGTCGCGAGAGGCAGCACTGGGAATGGTACGAGATACCGGCCCAGCGGCAAACCACCGAAATCCGGCATCAGCGCAGGTTCGGGGGCATAGGCCTTCACCGGGTTGACGCGTACCCGGTCTCCGTCCCGATAGATGAGGTTCGGCACCGAGGAGAGGTCTCCTCCCGCTTCGAGCGCCTCCGCGAGGCGCGCGAGCGGCTCTGCGCCGTCAAAGACCACGGCCGAGTCCCAGAGGTCGAACAGGGCCCGCGCGCGGGGGACCTGCTCTCGGAGCATGCTGATGTGTGGGCCTCCGACGGTGACATGACACGGGAGCCCCCGCTCCCTGATGAGATGCCCAAGGGTCGCTGCCGGGAGCATCTGGTCCATCGTGCAGACCGAGATCCCGACGATCTGGGGCTGCTCACGCTCGATATCGTGTACCACGCCCGTAAAGAGCTCGAGGAACATGTTCCGCCGTGGGTCTCGCGCGGCGTGCAGGAGCGCCCGGCTCGAGTCTACCGGCGCCGGAGGCAGGAAGCGTGTCAGCTCGAGCGACGCGGGGTAGAAAGGCAGAGAAGCAATCTCGAGCGCCTCGCCGATGGCGAGCAAGGCCTCAACGCCACGGGGGCCATCGAGGAATGCGGGGCTGCGGATCACTCTGACGGCATCATCGACCCGGGCGGCGACCTCGGGTCCCCGGTTCAGGGCCCAGTCGACTCTCTCCGGCGGCGCGGAAGCCGCGCCGACCGGGGAACCGGGCCTGGCCCGTTGCCCTTCCCCCAGCCGGGCGACAGCCTGCTCCAGACCCCGGCGCGTCAACAGCGCCTCAAAGATCTCGAGGTTCAGGTCCCGCTGGATCACCTCCACTCCGCGCTCGCGCAGGAAGGCGGTCAGTGTGGGCAGCGCGAGGTGGGGCATGGCCGGCGTCCAGTGGGGCGGGAACAGCAGCATGACCTTCATAGGCGGGCCTTTATGTCACGCCCGGCACACAGGAGCAGGCCAAACCGGGCGCAGGCGGCCGCTAGCAGTAGAGCACACATCGCACCTTGTGGGCGGGGCCGACCTCCACGTAGGGGGGCTCCTCACGGTCGCAGACGCCCCGTATCGCCTGCGCACAACGCGGGTGGAAGCTGCACCCCTTCGGCAGCGCGTAGGGATCCGGCACCGACCCCCGGATGGACTCCAGCCTCTGGCGCTCGCGCGTTCGCTGCCCAAGCCGGGGGATCGACCGCAGCAGCGCACGGGTGTACGGATGCTTGGGGTCGTGAAAGAGGCTATCCACATCGGCCTCCTCCACGACCTTGCCCATGTACATGACGATGACGTCCTCTGTGGTCTGCGCCACCACGCCGAGGTTGTGCGTGATGTACATAATGGCCATACCCAGCTCCTGCCGCAGGCCACGGATCAGCTTGAGAATCTGCGCCTCGGTGGTCACGTCCAGCGCCGTCGTCGGCTCATCGGCGATAAGGAGGCTCGGATGGCAGCAAAGCGCCATGGCAATCATCCCCCGCTGGCGCATGCCGCCCGATAGCTCGTGCGGATAACGGTCGATCGTCCGACTCGGCCGGGGCATGCCGACCAGGTCGAGCATATGGATCGCGCGTTCTCGCGCCTCGGCCTTGGTCACCCGCTGGTGCAGCATGATCGCTTCGATGATCTGATTGCCGAGGGTGTGCACGGGGCTCAGCGACATCATCGGCTCCTGCGGCACGAGCGCGATCTCCGCACCCCGGATGCTCCGCATCTCCACGCCCATCGGGTCCAGGTCGGTCAGCCTGACCGCCTCGGTGACCGTCCGCCCGTTCTTTGACTCTCGCATACGGTGCAGGGTGATCTCACCCTGGACGATACGCCCCGGCCTCGGCACAATGCGCAGGATCGACCGCGCCGTGACCGACTTGCCGCAGCCACTCTCGCCGACAACACCCAGCGCCTGCCCGCGCCGGATGACCATGTCGACCCCGTCTACGGCGCGTACGGTCCCTTCTTCGAGAAAGAAGTATGTCTTCAGGTCCTTGACTTCGAGGAGCAGTTGGTCAGTTGCCAAGGGGCACCTACCTTACACATCGGCGACAACGCGGGCGCGGCATGCCAGCGCGCCGTCACCGGGCATACGGGTCGGCGGCATCCCGCAGCCCGTCGCCCACAAAGTTGAAGGCCAGGACGGCGATGATCACCGCCAGGGCAGGTGTGAGCACCCATGGGCACAGCGCCAGGGACCGCACGTTCTGCGCCTCCTGCAGCAGCACGCCCCAGCTGATAGCCGGCGGGCGCAGCCCAAGGCCAATGAAGCTGAGGCCGGTCTCGCCCAGGATCATGTTTGGAATCGCAATCGTCAGCGAGGCGATGATGTAGCTGAGGAAGGAAGGCACCATGTGCCGCAGGATGATGCGCATCTCGCTCGAGCCCACCAGCCGGGCTGCCAGGACAAAGTCCTCCTCCCGCAGGGCGAGGAACCGCCCGCGCACCACTCGCGCCATCCACGTCCAGCCGATGAGGGAGAGGATGACCGTGATGCCAAAGTACACCCGGACCACCGGCCAGTCCGGCGGGAGGGCAGCGCTGAGCGCCATCCACAGCGGGATGCTCGGGATGGTACGGATCAGCTCGATCACGCGCTGGATGATGACGTCGAGCGTGCCGCCATAGTACCCCGACAGGCCGCCGAGGATGACGCCAAGAATCAGGCTGAGGAAGACGCCCACCAGCCCGATCGACAGGGAGAGCCGTGCACCGTAGCACAGGCGCGAGAAGAGGTCACGCCCCATCCGATCGGCGCCGAGGAGGAAGATACCCTGCTCGTCGCGCGACACCGTCAGGCCAAAGAGATGGACGTTCGTCTTGAACAGGCCGAGCAGCTTGTACTCGTCGCCGCGCACCAGGAACCTGATCGGGTATCGCGTGCTCGTATCCTCGACAAACAGGCTGCGCATCGTCTGCTCATCGCGGCTGCGCTCGATCCTGTAGACAAAGGGAAGGTGCCAGTTCCCCTCGGCATCGCGCAGGTGAATCCGCGACGGCGGCGCCATCTTGTACTTGATAAAGAACTGCTCCGGGTTGTAGGGCGCCACGAACTCACAGAAGATGGCCACCAGATAAAAGACCGCAAGCACGACCGCACTCACCACCGCCATCCGGTGCCGGCGAAAGCGCCACCACATCAGCCGCCACGGCGGAGCGACATAGATCTTTTCTTCCTCGCCCTTGAGCTCTTCGGCGACCTCCAGGTCGTTCTGCGGGAGCGAGCTACCGGCCTCCGGGGAGGTTGCCATGGGTCTCAGGCCTCCATTCGAATACGCGGATCCACCCACGCCAGCAGGATATCGGATACGAGCGTGCCCAGCACGGTCATCGTGCTCAGCAGCAGCAGGAACGACCCGGCAAGATACATGTCCTGCGAGGTCAGCGCGCGCAGCATCATGGGGCCGATGGTCTGCAGACTCAGCACCACCGAGACGAGCGTCTCGCCCGAGATCAGGTTGGCGAGCGACCAGCCGACGGTGCTGAAGAAGGGGTTCAGAGCCACACGCACCGGATACTTCCACACCAGGCGGCCCTCCGGGAGCCCCTTCGCGCGAGCCGTCTCCACGTACGGCTTGTTCAGTTCGTCCAACAGGTTGGCGCGCGTCGTGCGGATGCTGCCGGCTGTGCTGCCGAGGGCGATGATCAGGACGGGAATCCACAGGTGCTTGAGCATGTCCACAACTTTGGCCCAGCTCCAGGGAGCAGCCAGATACTCCTGCGAGAACAGCCCGCCGACGTTGAGGCCGAACGCCGTCATGGCCACGTACATAATCACCAGTGCCAGCATAAAGCCCGGCGTGCCCACGCCGACAAAGCTGATGATGCTCAAGATATAGTCGGGGATCGAGTACTGATGTGTCGCCGAGTATACCCCAATGGGGATGGCCACGAACCAGCTCACCAGTATCGACACACCGGAGAGGACCATCGTCAACGCCAGGCGCTCCCAGATCAGGTCCCTCACCGGCTTCTGCCACTCCATGGACTGGCCCCAGTCTCCGCGCAGCAGGATGCCGGTGATCCACTTGAAGTACTGGACGTAGACCGGCTGTCCGAGGCCGTAGCGCTGGCGCAGGGCGTCAATCTCCTCCTGCTGGACGATGTCGCCCATCGTCCGTAGCTGCGCCGCATAAGAGGTCAGATAGTCCCCAGGCGGTAGCTGGATGATGACGAACGAGATGATCGAGATGATCAAGAGCGTCGGAACCATGATCGAGATACGGCGGAGCACATATCCCAACATACCACATCCTCCAGCCGGCGGCAGAGGGCAGGAGGGTGGAGCAGGCGCGCCACCCCCCTGCCCAGGCACCCAAAGGCTCAGACGTGCTTCTCCGGCTCCTCCCAGAAGTAGGTCTCGGTGTTCAGCAGGTGCTCATCGCCGGTCGTGTCGTCGATGGGCATGCCCTCCAGGTAGTTCCGGAACCCGTTCTTGACGATGATGGGTGCCGGCGCCTCTCCGAGGACCCCCAACATGGGCACCTCTTCGGCCCAGATGTCCAGAATCTTGAAGAACAGCTCATTCTGCTTATCCGGATTCGGCTCCTGAGCGATCTGCTCCCAGTACGCCCATATCTTCCGGATCCAGTGATCCGCCGGGGGCTCCTCGGCAGCCGGGTGCGACGGGTCGGCAAGCCACCTGCCCCAGGCGCAGGCCCAGGGCCGGTCGATCATTGTGCCACGGAAGATCGGGGCTTCGGGAGCCAGCGGAACTACCGTGCGGTCGCCACCCCACCACGCCGCCTCGATCTCGTTGGCGTTATAGTGCTCCTCGTAAAGCGACCGCTCAACGAACTTGTAGGTAGCCTTGATGCCCACGTCCGCGAGGTACTTGGCCACCATCTCGGCGGCGTCCGCATCGGGAGAGCCCGTGTCCGCCGTGCCCTCGAAGGTGAAGCTGATGGTCTCGCCGCTGCCATCCTTCCACTTTCGGAAGCCCTGAGCGTCCTTCTCGGTGTACCCGGCCTCGTCCAGCAGCTGGTTCGCCTTGTCCGGATTGTACTCGATGTAGGCGTTCGACGCCTTGGGGTAGTACTGCGGCGACATGCTCAGCGGGCTGTACTGGCGCGGCGTGTACAGGCCGTCGAAGACCAGCTCGTTGATCTCGTCCCGGTTGATCGCCAGGTTCAGGGCGATGCGCACCCGCCGGTCCTGGAAGAACTCGCGCAGCCGCTTGTTCTTCGTCGTATGGTTGATGTTCATGGCCAGATGCCCCGCGCTCTTGCCCACGAACACCTTGTAGCCGCCCTTGGCCTCGTTCTCCTTGTACAGGGTAAAGTTGGCCATGCTCATGTGCCGGGCCTGGAAGTCGATCTCCCCGTTTGTGACCCACAGGTTGAGCACTTCGGGCGTCTCGAACAGGCGGTGCGTCACCTTGTCGATGTACGGGAGCTGATTGCCTTCGGGGTCGACGGCAAAGTAGTAGGGGTTGCGCTGCATGATGAACAGCTCTTCAGAGAGCTTGTTCGCCGCCAGCCACGGCATGACGCTGGGCTTGTCGGGGTTCATGTACCACCAGTTGCGGTCGATATAGTACTCGCTCCAGGAGTTGAACCCCGCCTTCTGAGCCGCGGCCTGCAGTGCATCCTTGTCGTCGACGAGATTGAGGTGGAACTGCTTCATGTAGTGCCCCGGCGTAGGCACACCACCACGGCCAACCTTGTAGACGAACAGCGGGTTCGGGTGGGCAAACTTGTACCGGAGCGTGTAGTCATCCACCTTCTCGATGGTCATCATGACCCGCGGGCTGCCCGTGGTGTAGGCGCCGGGAGGCGCCGGGTTGATATCGGTATTGGTCCACTCGTTCTCGTACGACCACACAAAGTCGTCGGCTGTGAACGGAGTGCCGTCGGACCACTTCATCCCCGGGCGCAGGTGCAGCGTCCATGTCTTGGCGTCCTCGCTGACCTCCCAGGACTCGAGGATGCGCGGCTGCATGACCAGGTTCCTGTCGAACCACGCCAGGCCCCTGTCCCCCAGCTTGGTGGGCCCCCACCGGTCGGAGACACCCCGGAACGCACGGCGCATGGTGCCGCCATACTTGCCGACGGACTCCGCCACCGGGGCAACCCAGGGGTTCTTGGGCAGACGGTCCTGCAGGGGCGGGAGCTTGCCCTGCTTGACCAACTCTGCCAACATGGGTGCCTCCTTTGGCACCTCAGGCACCGGCGTCGGGACCGGCGTGGGAGCCTCGGTAGCCTTCACCGGCGCCTTAGTCGGCTGGGGCACTTCAGTCGGCGCAGGCTTGGCGCAGGCCGAAACCAGCCCCGCTGAGACCACAACCGACAGGCGCACGAACTCGCGTCGAGTGACCTTGCGCTTCATGCTTGCAGACCTCCATGCCAGTGTGAGAAATGCGGCTACGCCTCGGTCTCGTCGACTCAGCCATCTCTCCCCTCGAACAGCACCTCCCTTCTCGGCGGGTCGCACCACTGTCGACGATGGCCTGCATGTCCGCACGCGCCCGCATGGCAGGACTCTGGACAGAGCAACAAGCCAGTCACTGACACAGGCACGCCCCTTGTGCGGGGG
>JAIMBM010000089.1 GCA_023511475.1 Anaerolineae bacterium | reverse complement strand
CTGGATCGCTTCCTCAGGATGCGAGGGGTTGTCAACCGTAGCATCGTGATTGCCATGGACGGCAAGACGCTGCGTGGGACGGTACCTCTGGGCCAGACCCAGGGAGTGCACCTCTTGGCAGCGTTCGTGCCCCATGAGCGCCTGGTGCTCATGCAGGTCGCGGTTGACGGCAAGGAGAACGAAATCACGGCAGCGCCTCAACTGCTGGGTTGCCTGGACCTCGGCGGTAAGGTCGTTGTCGCGGACGCCATGCATTGCCAGCGGGAGTTGTCCATCCAGATCGTCGCGGCCGGCGGCCACTACGTGTGGCTGACCAAAGATAACCAGCCGCGCACACGGCAGGCCATCGCCGATCTCTTCGAGCTACCGCGATGTGTGCTGGCGCATGAGCAGGCAACAGCCTTCCGAAGCGCGACCACGACGGACAAGGATCACGGGCGACTGGAGGAGCGAACGTTGGTGGCCAGCGACTGGCTCAACGGCTATCTCGATTGGCCGCACCTCGGACAGGTGTTCCGCATCGAGCGTCAGTTCACCTACCTAAAAGAGGGCTCCATCCACAGTGAAGTTGTCTATGGGCTCACCGATCTCAGGCCAGAGAACGCCAACCCCGACCAACTCTTGAGCTATGTGCGCGACTATTGGGGCATCGAGAACAGACTCCACTACCCGCGCGACAAGACACTGCACGAGGATGGGACACGCATGACCTACCCCAATCAGGCCCAGGCGATGGCGGCAATCAACAACTTCATTATCGCTCTGATCGCTCATGTAGGGTGGTCCAACCTGCCTAAGGCCCGGCGATTCTACGATGGTAACGTGGATATTGCGCTCGATCTGATACTCCGTATACCTGGCCCTACCTGACCGACTTTGTCAAAGCCCTGGTGTCCCCAGCAACCTCTCAGATGGCCCCCGCTCGAACCCTCCAGGGCCCCGAGCAGCAGGCTCGCAGAAAACATGGCAGCCACACCCCGGAAGAGTCTGCGGGACGGCAATCCCCGAAGAATCTGGCCCCCTCGCCCCCGACCCGCAACCACATAGGACGGCTACTCGACAAGCCCCCGCTGATGGACGCCGCGTGCCGAAGGAGCCTCCCGCGATGCAAGCCAGATCAGGCGCCCGCTGAGGAGGTCCTCCCGAGACTCGTCGGCAACCTGCCAGCCAGAGACGCTCGTGCCCCTGGACGGCAACGGGCCCCTCGGTGGGCACGTCGGACGCGAGTACTGGCTCGCGCCGACGCCCAGTCCGATAAGCGCAACCGCAATGGCCGCCGTCTGAACTGCGGCGTTCCGCAGCACCCGCGAGGCTCTCCCGCGGCGCTGGCCCCTCGCTACGACTCGCTGGCGGATGCCCTGCCAAACGGCCGCAGAGGGCGCTGCAGCGCAGACCTCATCGCGCAGCGTCACGCGCACAATCTCAGCCAGATCAGCGGGTAGCTCGGGTACAGAGCTCATCGGGCCTTGCCTGTCACGCTATAGAAACTCCAGGCCCACCCTCGGCTCCAGAGCCGGCTCGCAACTCAGCCTCTCTCGGAGCCTCTTGCAGGCATAGTGCAGGCGCGACTTGACCGTCCCCTCAGGGCAGTCCAGGATGTAGGCGATCTCCGAGAGCTGGAAGCCGTGGAGGAAGAAGAGAACCACTACGACCTTGTGTTTGAACCCCAGGCTGTCGATGGCGCGGCGAACAGCTTCCTGCAGCTCGGCCTGCTCCGCCGCCTTCTCCGGATCATGCCCGGCAGCCGCCAGAAGATGCTCCCACACCTCTTCCAGAGGCACCAGCCACAACCGACGCCTCGCGCTCCAGTTGTAAGAGAGGTTTACGGCGATGCGGTGCAGCCACGGCGACAGCGACACCGACGGGTCGACCTGGTCAATGTGCGCGTACGCCCTCACGAAGCAATCCTGCAAGATCTCTTCCGCAGCCTGCCTGTCGTGGGTGATGGCGAGGGCGGTTTGGAAGATCGGGTTCCGATAGCGGCTGTACAGCTCCTCAAAGGCCTGCAGATCGCCCTCACGGATGCGACGGATCAGCACGCCATCGCCCTGCATCGCGCCCCGCCTTTGCGCACCATCCCACTACCTATTACCCGCCACACGCCCCTGAGGTTCAATTCTGCGGCCATCCGCGGTCTTGCCCGCACTGCCGGCCTGCCACCGCGCCTACGGTATGACCAGCACCTGCCCGGCATAGATGAGGTTGGGGTTGGCCAGGTTATTGCGCACGACGATCGCCCACACGGTCGTGCCGTAGCGCCAGGCGATGGCAGTGAGCGTCTCACCGTACTGGACACGATGGGTGCGAGGCGCGGTGTGCTCTCCCCCCAGCGGAATCACCAGGCGCTGCCCTGGCCAGATGTGGTTGGGGTTTGTGATGGCCGGGTTCGCCTGCTGCAGCGCCCACACCGAGGTGCCAAAGCGCCTGGCGATCAGGGCGAGCGTGTCGCCACGCTGGACGGTGTACTCTCCCGTCTCGGCAGCCACCCCGCTGCTGGCCGTGCCCGACACCGGGATGGTAAGCACCTGCCCGGCATAGATGGTATCCCGGTCCGCGATCCGCGGGTTGCTGGCCATGATGGCGCTGACCGTCGTGCCATACCGCCGCGCGATCTGGGCGAGTGTGTCACCCCAGCGCACCTGATACGTCACACTGGATGTTCCTGCGGCCGCCTCCCCACCGGCGGGAGCAGGCGTCCTCTCTGGCGGCAATGACGTCGGCTCAGCTACCTCCACAACCGTCGCGGTAGGGGCCGGGGTGGGGGTCTCGGGAATGGGGGTCACCGTCGGCACCACCACAGAGGAACCCTCCGAGCGGGTAGCCGTTGGTCCGAGGCTCAGCTTCCCCGGCGTCACCGTGGGGTTAGGTCGGGGCCTGACGCACCCGGCGCTGACTCCGAGAGCAAGCAGCATGGCGACAACAGCCGGCAACCATGAGACCCTCTGCATCGTACAGACCTCCCGCGCTTCAGGGCGCGCCACAACCGCGGCCGGCGAAGGGGAAACAGCATGGAGAGAGGTCGCTGCCGCCCCCGATCTTGCGTATCTTGATGATAGCACCGGCACCATGCCATGTCAAGGTTTATGTCGCGAGCGATTGTACAGCAACATGCGCCAGGCGCCAAATGGCCGCGCAGGGGCTTTTCGCATGGCCCGATCCATCCATCGAGCGGCTGAGAGGAGCGCCTGCCGCCCGGATCAAGACTCGGAGGGCATCCGGTTGAGAGAGGACAGCGCGGGGTCACCGCCGGGAGGCAGCCTCTCGCGCCACGGGTCAGCCTCGAGAAACGCCTCGAGCATGACCTGCTTCGTCTCAGCACTTGCACCTATGGCCTGGCCATCACCATAGTCCGAGAGGATGAAGCCGCCGTCAGGAGTCCCCCACTCCCTCAGGAGAAGCCGGGCCTCCTCCCGGATGGCCCAGGCATCGCCCTCCGGGAGGGTCCGCTGTATGTCGCACAGCGACTCGAAGCATATTCGGCCCCGGAATCGGCGGCCGATCTCCTCGATGCCGAGCGCCCTCGGCTGCTGGAGGTTGATGACGTCAAGGCCCACGTCAATCAGGCCCTCCACGATATCGTTCACTCTCCCACAAGTGTGCATCCACACGTGCCAGCCCGCGCGGTGAATGGCGTCGAAAAGCACTCTGTAGCGCGGCTTGAAGAACCCGTCCCACAGGCTCGGACGGATGAAAGTGGCCAGCTCTGTTCCCCAGTCGTCCGTGAACCAGAAGCCGTGTATGCCGGTGGGGAAACGCCGGTGAATGTTCTCGAGGCCCTGACCGCTGCGGGTCGGGAAGGATGGGCGCAACCCCTCGGCGCCGTGCGACTGCAGGCCTGGGATCCTCGTCCGCCACAGGCTCAGCCGATGCTCAGCTAGCGGTGCCCGCCAGGATCTCCCCCATGCGCTGGAAGCCGCACGGGCCGCTGGAAAGGATCGGAACGCCAAACTCCTCTTCCGGGTTGGCGTAGCTCAGACAGAACACCGACATCGAGAGCTGTGCGAGGACGACACAGCCAAACGCCTCCTCCCGCAGACGCTCACGGATAGCCCCGGCCAGCGCCCGGTTGTGGCCCTCGACATCTCCGCGGGCCAGCCTCTCCCAGGCGGCCTCGACCTGCAGGCCACTGTACGACACCTCGCGGCCCATGGACTCGGCCGTCTCCCGCAGCAGCGCCTGAGTGCTCGCGACAGTCGGCCCATGGGTCGCGACCACCAGCACCCGTCCCCCCAGGCGCACCGCCTCCTCCATCATCGGCAGATCGATCGGCAGCACCGGCACCCCGCGGGGCGCCAGCGCCGCCTCCACCTCACGGTACGACCGGTTCATGGTGGAGCAGGTGATCAGCACGGCATGCACCCCGGCCAGCTCGACGAGATCCCGGGCGTAACGGACGAACGCGTCGATGTTGGCCCGGGGCGGGCACGGCTCCCCCCGCGCATGCGCTGCCATAAAGCTCAGCTGCACCGCCTCGTTGCCGACGTTGACCAGATGCACCCCGGGCAGGTAGAGCCGCCCAAAGTAGTTCGCCCACAGCATGATCCACGAGGAGCCATTCAGCAGCCCCAGCCGCTTGCCGACCCAGGCGGGGTTGGTCGCGGCCTGCACAGGCTCGGGGCCAAGGTGCGCAACCCCCGTGACCCGCAGATACTCGGAGAAGAGGCGCAGGGGATCTGAGACCGGCTGGAAGGGTAGCGTCATGGCAGTCTTTCCTTCGCTTCCAGGGCTTCACGGGCCCGCCCGGCGATATCGGCCGGCCGCATACGGTGATGCGCCAGCAGCTCGCCGATGCCGCCACTCTCGATAAAGCGGTCCTGCACGCCAACCCGCCGGAGCACCGCCGGCGCCCGCTCCGTCAGAACCTCGGCGACCGCGCTCCCGAGGCCGCCGACGACACTGGCGTTCTCGGCGGTGACCACTGCCCCGGTCTTGCGCGCCGACTCGGCGACCAGGTCCTCATCGAGAGGCTTGATCGATCCGCAGTGGAGCACCTCGGCCGAGACGCCATCCCGGGCCAAGAGCTCCGCCGCTTCCAGGCAGAGCCCCGTCATCATGCCGGTGCCGATCAGCGTCACATCGCGGCCCTCCCGCAGACGCACTCCGCGGCCCCAGGCGAACTCATAGCCCGTCCCAAAGAGGTCGGGGAGCGTGTAACGGGTGATGCGAAAGTACACGGGCCCTTCCGTCAGCACCGCCGCCCTCATCAGGGACCGCAACTCGCGGTTATCGCCGGGATCGGCGACCCGCATATGCGGCAGGCTGCGCATGATGGCCAGGTCGGCCACGGCGTTGTGCGACGCTCCCGCGCGGCTCGTCGGTATCCCAACGTACGAGCCTGGAATCTTGACGCTCAGGCGCGGGTACGCGATGCTGACCGCGATCTGATCCAGCGCCCGCTGGCTGGCAAAGACGGCAAAGGTGCAGGGGAAGGGGATAAAGCCCTGTGTCGCCAGGCCCGCCGCAATGCCGAACATGTTCTGCTCGGCGATGCCGCACTGGATAAAGCGCCCGGGGAAGGCCTGCTTAAAGTACACGGCCTTGCTCGAGGTATGCAGGTCGGCGTCGAGCACCACCAGCTCTGCAAACTCGTGCCCGAGCTCCACCAGCGTCTTGCCAAACACCTCTCGCATCTCTTCGGACATGGCTCGCCTCTGTGTCACTCGCCGCCGTAGAACTTTTCTTTGGCAACCGGATCGTTCAGCTTGCTGTAGCCCTCTTCCGGACGGCCATAGTTGCGCGCCAGCTGTCGCAGCATCGAGTCGTCCTGCTCCGGATCCGGGGCCTGCGTGTGCCACTTGTAGTTGAACTCGGTCTCGCGCAGGCCCTTTCCCTTGACGGTGTGCGCGATGACGGCGATCGGGGCCCCGTGCACCCGCACATGCCGCGCCTCGTAGAGGACGCGAAGCAGCGCCTCGATATCATGGCCGTCTACCTCCAGGACCTCCCAGCCAAAGGCCCTCCACTTGGCCCTGAGAGGCTCGAGCCCCATCTCCTCCCACACAAAGCCCTTGGCCATGACCTTGTTATAGTCCACGATGGCGATGAGGTTATCCAGGTGATAGTGGGCGGCGCTCATGGCGGCCTCCCACACCTGCCCTTCGTTGCACTCACCATCGCCCAGGACGCAGTAGACTCGATTGTAGGGCTGCTCCTTCATCCGGAAGCCCAGCGCCATGCCGACCGCTATGGAGAGCCCCTGCCCCAACGCGCCGCCCGAGCACTCCAGACCCGGTGTGCGGGTCATATCCGTGTGGCCCTCCAGGCGCCCTCCCAGCTCACAGTAGGTATAGAGCTCCTCGACCGGAAAGAAGCCCCGGAGCGCCAGGGCCGCGTAAAGCGCCGGCGAGGCGTGGGCCTTGGAGAGTACAAAGCGATCGCGCCCCTCCCACCTGGGATTCTGCGGGTCGACCTCCAGCTCATGGAAGTACAGGCAGGCGAGAATCTCTGCCAGGGAGAAGGACCCGCCCACGTGGCCCCAGCGCCCGCAGGTGATCATCTCCAGGCTGAGGCGGCGGATCTGGTAGGCGATCTCCTCCAGCCGCAAGGTCTCTTCCGGTTTCACGCGCATGGTGTTGGCTCCCATCCGTACCTGGTCAGGCTTGTGATCCGGCCGCGCTACAGGCCAGGGCAAACTCGGCGCTGGTCACCGTGTAGCCGATGACCTCCTCGAACCAGGCGATCCAGCGGGCCGTGTTGTCCAATGTCACGACGCCCTCGCCGCTCTCTCCGGCCAAGGTGCCGTCACGCAGCCAGATCACCGTATAGTTGCGGTAGAGCGCATCGAGGGCCGTGGCCGCCATACAGACGTTGGCCCACAGGCCGGCACAGACCAGAGCCGAGACGCCCAGATTGCGCAGCGCGGTGTCCAGCCGACTGTCGAAAAAGGCGCTGTAGACGTGTTTGCGAATGTAGGGCTCGCCCTCGCGAGGAGCCAGACGCGGCGGGACCTTGAGAGGTCCATTCCTCCCGCCGCAGTACTCGCGGTTGTCGACGCCGCCCTCGGCAAAGGCGCGGATGAAGGCGTCTGGAACGCCGTCGGTGCTCCAACTGCGGGCAAAGTGTGCCCCGAACGCCGAGCGCTCCAGGGCAATGCGCGGAGCGCTGTTCATCGCATAGAGTACGGACAGCCCCGCCTGCCGCGCTACCTCAAGGGACAGCGCGATACAGTCCTCCAGCCGCTGAAAGTGTGCGACAAAGGGATCCGCAGGATCACCCCAGTCGCCGCGCTCCTGGTCGTTATAATACACGTCGACCAAGAGCAGCGCAGTCCGCGCGGCCGGGAGCCTGAGCATCTCCGACCGCTCACGTCCCTCGCTCCTGTAGCGACCGTTGAGCTGCAGCAAACCTGGCATCACGGCTCCCTCCCAGCTGAAAGGCCGGGCCTCCCCAGATGGCCGGAAGCGCCTGGCCGATGGCCGATGCCCGTCACCCCTACCGCGTCTCTGCTCCCGCGCCGCACGAGCGGCGCACGACGAGCCTCGGCTGCAGCAGCACCTGCTGCGGAGGCCCGCCGGCATCGTTCCCCTCGATGCGGCGAAAGAGAATCTCGGCCGCCCGCCGACCCAGCTCATGCTTGGGCAGGGCCACCGTCGTGAGCGGTACCTCCAGGAACTGAGAGTAATGTATGTCGTCGTACCCGACGACGGCGACGTCCTCCGGCACCCGCAGACCCCGCTCCCGCAGCCGGTGCACAAAGCCGATCGCCACCCGGTCCGCAGTGACGAACATGGCGGTGGGCCTCTCTGCGAGCTGCGCATAGAGGTCCGCGGCCGCAATACCATCCTCCGGGGTCTGCTGCCGGGTGAAGAGGCGCCACTCCGGGCGGCACACTGCGCCACCCCTCTGCAACGCGTTCAGCAGCCCCTCCAGGCGGGCCTCGACGGCGGTGTTTCCGGCCTCGCCCAGTGCCACAAACCCCACACGCCTGTGACCGAGGCGCACCAGGTGCTCGCCGGCGATGCGGCCACCCTCGCAGTCATCGACCGTCACATAGTCACCCCCCGCCCAACGCCGCGAGAAGACCACGACCGGCACACCCTGCGCGCGCAGCTCCTCCAGATGCCGCAGGTCCGGCGAAATCGGCGCGACCAGCACCCCGGCTACTCGCATCTGCCGAAAGCGCGACAGGCTTGCTTCCTCCATCTCCCGGCTGCGCAGGGACTGGTTGACGATGAGCAGATGGTTTCGCTCGAATGCCACGGCCTGCACGCCGTCAATGATGGGGTTGACAAAAGGGTTGGCGAGCTCGAGCACGACCATGCCGATCATGGGGCTGCGCCGGTGCACGAGGCCCCGCGCCAGAAGGTCTGGGACGTACCCCAGCTCCTCGGCCGCGGCAAACACGCGCCGCCGAGTCTCCTCAGCGACAGGGTGTGTGCCGCTGAAGGCTCGCGAAGCAGTGATGGGCGAGACGCCTGCACGGCGAGCGACATCTCGAATAGTCGCTGTCACGGCGTCCTCCGGGGGCAGGGGCCGGCTGTCGGCATCGGCCTCAGGGCGGTCCGCAGGGTTTCGGACCTCAAGGACAGCGCCCAAGCGGTTACGAGGCCTTCCACAGCCGTCCCACATGATAACGGTATCCTGATAACGCTATCATACCACTAATGGCTGCCTTTGTCAACATTACCGAAGGGGGCACCTCCAAGATCGGTCAGTGGATTCGCAGTCAGGGAGCCCACCGGAGGCGTTCTGCCGGCGACCGGGCTCTACGCTTCGCACTACCCCGGTGCAGGCTCTTTCTTAGCACCCTGGACTGTGCCGGGCTGCGGCCCAGCGAAATACCCGGCTGCAGCCTGGGCGGTGCCGCATCCTGGATGCACCTGAAGAAAGGCACATACTGGCGGTCTCGCTCCCGAAACGCCCCCAGGCCGCCCCCTTGAGCCGGTGTCCATGGGTGTATCCCAGAATCGTCGGTGTAGACTGCGACCATCTGGCGACTCTCGGAACCTAGTCGCGGTAGTGTCTCGT
>JAIMBM010000088.1 GCA_023511475.1 Anaerolineae bacterium | reverse complement strand
CCCCCCCCCCCCCCCCCCCCCCCCGGGGGGGGGCCGGGGGGGGGGGGGGCCCCCCCGGCGGCAGCACAGACGAGTCTGCCCGCCGGAGAGAGCTACACCCAAGTAAACACCCTCATTGACCGCCTCTGCCCATTCTGCTATACTGCCTGCGCTGGGGCCCGGCCCGCGGTGGGCCGGCGGCCCACTTTCACCATGAGAGGTCCTATGCGCATCCTGGTCACCGGCGCTGCCGGGTTTATCGGCTCCCATCTGTGTGATCGCCTCCTCGCCGAGGGGCATGAGGTTGTCGGGATGGACAACCTGATCACCGGGAGCACAAGCAACATCGAGCACCTGGCCGGGAACGAGGGCTTCCGCTTTATCAGGCACGACGTCACCGAGTACATCTACCTCGAGGGCCGCCTGGATGCCGTGCTTCACCTTGCCTCGCTGCCCAGCCCGGTCGACTATCTACAGCAGCCGATCAAGACGCTCAAGGTCGGCGCGCTAGGTACGCACAAGGCGCTTGGGCTGGCCCGGGCCAAAGGCGCCCGCTTTCTCCTGGCCTCGACTTCCGAGGTCTATGGCGACCCGCAGGTGCATCCGCAGGCCGAGGGGTACTGGGGGAACGTCAACCCGGTCGGTCCGCGTGGCGTCTACGACGAGTCCAAGCGCTTTGCCGAGGCGCTCACGATGGCCTACCGCCGCACGCATGGGCTGGAAACCCGCATCGCCCGCATCTTCAACACCTATGGCCCCCGCATGCGACTGGACGATGGGCGCGTCGTGCCCAACTTTGTGAGCCAGGCGCTGCGCGGTGAGCCGCTGACCGTGTACGACGACGGGACGCGCACGCGCAGCTTTTGCTACATCTCCGACCTGGTGGAAGGCCTGTACCGGCTGCTGCTCTCTGACGTCGCCGAGCCGGTGAACCTGGGCAACCCCCAAGAGATGCAGATCATCGACTTTGCCCGTCTGATCCTGCAGCTGAGCGGCAGCCGCTCAGAGATCGAGTTCGTCAGGCCCAAAGACGAGCGCACGGCGGACGACCCCAACCGCCGTTGCCCGGACATCACGCGGGCGCGGACGCTCCTGGGCTGGCAGCCGGTAGTGCCGGTTGAGGAGGGTCTGCGGCTGACCATAGAGTGGTTCCGCCAGCGCGTGGTGGAGCAGCAAGTGCGGGCGTAGCGCCAGGATACGGGGGCGAGCAGAGGAGTGCAGACGCCTTTGGCTGAGCCGGGCATGGGCGAACCCTGGCCCTGGGAGCGGCTTCCGGGCGGGCGCTGGCTCGGGCGCCTGCTTCTGGCCGGGATTCTCGTCGCCTGGCTCTGGGTGCTGGCGACCTGGCCGGTGACCTGGGCGGCGGCGCTCCTCGTCGCGGCGGTAGTCGGTGTGGGCATCCTCATCCAGCCGATCCTGGGCCTGGTCCTGGTGGCCTTTGCCGTCCCCTTCGGCTCGCTCCGCAGCCTGAGCATCGGCGGGGCAGCCATCGGCGCGCAGGACGTGCTCCTGGCCGCGACGGCTGGCGCCTGGCTGGCGCGGCAGCTGGCGCGGCGCAGGCTGGGCCTGAAGTGGCCGGCGCTGGGAGGGGCCGGGCTGGTGCTTCTCGGGGTGATGCTGGCGTCGTTTCTCCCGGCGACGGCGCTGGGGCCGGCGGTCAAAGAGCTGGCCAAGTGGATCGAGCTCCTGTTGGCGCTCTTCCTGGTGGTGAACCTGGCCGACCGGGCAGGGGTCACGCTCCTCGCCCTTGCGCTGCTCACAGCAGGGACAGCCGAAGGTCTCCTCGGGCTCTACCAGTTCGTGGCGCGCGTCGGTCCGCCCGGGTTCCTGCTCATGGGGCGGTTCATGCGGGCGGCCGGCACCTTCGCGCAGCCCAACCCCTACGGTGGCTACCTGGGGATGATCCTCCCGCTGGCACTTGCTCTGGTGCTGACCGTGTGGCCGGGACGCGCCTGGCGGACGGAGCGGCGCCTTGCGGCTCTGTGGGCTGTGGGCGCTGCGGCGGGAGTGCTCATGCTGGGGGGCCTGGGGGCGAGTTGGTCGCGAGGAGCGTGGATCGGCGCGGCGGCGGCGCTCGCTGCCGTGGTGCTGGCCCGGGGAGGGGCGTGGCTGCGCGGTGCCCTGGCAGGGGTGCTCCTGGCGGCGACCCTGTGCGTTCTGTTGCTGGGGCGCATCCCGGTTCCCGGGTTTCTACAGACGCGGTTCGCGGACCTGGCCGGCGACCTCGTCGCCCTTGACGTGCGCAACGTCGAGGTCACCGACGCCAACTATGCGGTCGTGGAGCGGGCGGCACACTGGTACGCAGCCTGGGGGATGCTCAGCGAGCATCCGTGGACTGGCGTGGGCCTCGGCAACTATGCCACGGCCTACGAGCGCTATGCGCTGCCACGGTGGCCGGACCCGCTGGGGCACGCGCACAACTACTATCTTAACATCGCCGCCGAGGCGGGCCTGCCAGGCCTGGCCGCTTACCTTCTCTGGATGGCGGCGGGACTGTGGGTGATCGCCCGGGCGGTGCGGGGCTCGCAGGGCCTGGAGCAAGGCCTGGCCCTGGGGGCGTTGGGACTGTGGGTGCACCTGGCCGTGCACAGCATGTTCGACAACCTGTACGTGCACGGCATGGCCATTCATGTAGGGCTTCTCTTGGGGATGGCGGCATGGGTTGCTCTGGAGAATCGCAGGCGAGAGGCCTGAGGGTGGTGGAGCCTGATGACCAGCTCTGTGCTGACGGCGCAGGCGCCGGCCTGCAGGAGAGCCTGATCACGCGGCTGGTCGCCGATGTGGCCACAAGGGTCGGTGGACAGCGACCGGGGCGGATACGGACGCTGGCCTCGTGGATCGTGAAGAACCGACGCGAGGTGGACCGCTTCGTCCGTTTCGGGCTCGTCGGCACGCTGGGGACGGTGGTGGATTTCAGCGTGCTCAACGCCCTGATCCTCGGCCTGCATCTGACCAAGTTCTGGGCCAATACCTGCTCCTTCTCGGTGGCCGCGCTCAGCAACTTTATCTGGAACCGGCTGTGGACGTTTCCAGAGTCTCGGGCCCGTCCCTTCGGGCGGCAGCTGGCCCAGTTCTTCGCCGTCAGCGTGGGAGGCTATGCGATCAATCAGGCGCTCTTCCTCTCCCTGGACCGCTGGGTTTTTGCCGGCTGGGGAACCCTGGGCTACAATCTGGCCAAAGCGATCGCGATCGTGGTCGTGCTCTTCTGGAACTTTGGCGCCAACCGCATCTGGACCTACCGGGGTCTGTGAGGCATGCGCATTGGCATAGACTATACGGCGGCGGTGCGACAGGGAGCCGGGATAGGGCGGTACACCCGCGGCCTCATCGGGGTGCTGCCGGCCCTGGACTGCGAGAACTCGTACCGGCTGTTTGTGGCCGGCCGAGGAGTGCGCGGCGCCGTCCCGGCGGGACCGAACTTTCGAACCCGCTGGCTGCCGCTGACCGACCGGGAGACGTCCCTCCTCTGGCAGCGCCTGCGCCTGCCCGTGCCGATCGAGCTGTTCCTCGGGCGGCTGGATATCTTCCACTCCCCGGACTTTGTGCTGCCGCCGGTGCTGAGCGGGCGCAAGGTGCTGACTGTCCATGACCTTTCCTTCCTGCGCGTGCCCGAGTGCGCGCATCCGGTGCTGCGCCGCTATCTGCTGGACGTGGTGCCACGCTCGGTCCGTCGCGCCGACCTCGTCCTGGCCGACTCGCACTCTACGAGGAACGATGTGATCGAGCTCCTGGCAGTGCCCCCGGAGCGCGTGCGGGTCGTGTACGCGGGAGTGGAGGACCGCTTTCGGCCGGTGACCGAGGCGGGGGAGCTCGAGGCCGTGCGCCTGCGGTACGGGCTGGAGCGGCCGTTCATCCTGGGTCTGGGAACGCTGGAGCCGCGCAAGAACTTTGTGGGGCTGATCGAGGCGTATGCAGCTCTGCGCACGCGCCGGCGCCTGCCGCACGACCTGGTGATCGTGGGGGGCAAGGGGTGGCTGTACGAGCCCATCTTTGAGCGGGTCGAGCGCCTCGGGCTCGGCGACCGGGTGCGCTTCCTCGGGCATGTGCCCGATGTGGACCTGCCGGCGCTCTACTCTCTGGCGGCCTGCTTCGCCTATCCCTCGTTCTACGAGGGCTTTGGCATCCCGGTCCTCGAGGCGATGGCTTGTGGGACGCCCGTGGTGACGGCGCGGACCTCTTCGCTCCCCGAGGTGGCCGGCGAGGCGGCGGTGTACGTCGACCCCTACAGCACCGAGAGCCTTGTGGAGGGCCTGGACCGGGTGCTCCACGATGAGACCCTGCGGGCAACCCTGCGCGAACGCGGGCGTGCGCGGGCGCGGAGCTTTACCTGGGAGCGCGCGGGGCGTGAGCTGCTGGAGGCGTACCGCGCGGTGGCCTGAGCCGCGTGCGAATCCGGCCGCAGCGATGAGGGACTAGAGAGGGTGCGATGGGAGTGCCCTCCGGGATATCCGATCGGGTAGCCGCTGGTTGTTCGCAGCCGGCAACGGGGCCGGCAGGAGGTCGAGATGAAGCTGGCGCGCTGCATGAGTCGTCTGGGCACGGAGACGGCGTTCGAGGTCCTCGTTCGGGCGCGGGCGCTGGAGGCTCAGGGGCGGGACGTCATCCACCTCGAGATCGGCGAGCCCGACTTTGACACGCCATCGAACATCGTCGAGGCGGCGATCGAGGCGTTGCGTCGCGGGGAGACCCACTACACGCCTTCCGCGGGCATCCTGCCGCTGCGCGAGGCCATCGCCGAAGAGGTAGGCCGCATGCGGGGCATCACCGTCTCACCCGATGAGGTGGTGGTCACCCCGGGGGCGAAGCCGATCATCTTTTTCTCGCTCCTCGCCCTCGCCGAGCCGGGCGATGAGGTCATCTACCCCAACCCCGGCTTTCCCATCTACGAGTCGATGATCAACTTTGTCGGGGCGACGCCGGTGCCGATACCTCTGCGGGAGGAGCGCGAGTTCCGCTTCGACGTGGACGAGCTGCGGAGCAAGGTCACCCCCCGCACGCGGCTGATCATCCTGAACTCGCCGCACAACCCGACGGGCGGGGTCCTTTCGCGGGAGGACCTCGAGGCCATTGCCGAGCTCGCCTTGCAACACGACCTGATGGTGCTGAGCGACGAGGTCTACTCGCGCATCCTCTACGAGGGCGAGCACGTCTCCATTGCCTCGTTCCCGGGGCTCAAGGAGCGGACGATCATCCTGGACGGCTTCTCCAAGACCTATGCCATGACCGGCTGGCGCCTTGGCTACGGGGTCATGCGGACAGACCTGGCGGCCTGCATCAACCGGCTGATGGTCAACTCGGCCTCGTGCACGGCGGCGTTCACGCAATGGGCCGGTGTGGAAGCGTTGCGCGGTCCGCAGGAGGCGCCGGCCCGCATGGTCGCCGCCTTCCGGGAGCGGCGGGACGCGGTGGTAGCTGGACTGCGCTCCATACCGGGCGTGACCTGTGTGGAGCCCAAGGGCGCCTTCTACGTCTTCCCTAACATTACCTCGACCGGCATGCCGAGCAAGCTCTTTGCCGACTCGCTCCTGGAGAAGGCTGGGGTCGCGGCGCTCTCCGGCACGTCATTCGGCGCCTACGGCGAGGGGTATGTGCGCCTCTCGTACGCGAACTCGCTGGAGAACCTGCGACGGGCGGTTGAGCGGATCGGCGACTTTATTACCGGGCTTGCGCGGAACCGCTGAGGGCCGAAGGGCTCTGCCCGAGTAGCCCTCGGGCAGAGCCCGGTGAGCGCGCCTGGACCGCTCCGCGGCTCAGCCGCAGCGGACCGGAACACCGCCCTTCGCCGCCGAGGCCCGGATGGCATCCCACAGGCGGGCCATGCGCAGGCCGACCTCGGGCGGGCAGGGGTTCTCCATGCGGCCTTCCCGCACGGCCACGAACTGCTCCCACACGCCGCTCGGGCGGGCGAGCGGGACCCTGCGGAGGTGCCGGCGCCCGGCTCTCTGCACATCGAGTCTCTCCCCCCAGATGCCGGTGCGCAGGATGCCCTGCGTGCAAAAGACGCGGATCTCCGACCCGGCGCCGGGAATGGATTCGCCGCATCCGTTCAGCGTAACCAGCGCACCGGACTTGAGCCGGGCCATCACCGCGGCGAGAATGTCGACCGGGGTGCCGCGGTTGTCGAGCCAGGCTGCGACCTCCGCCAAGTCCTCTCCGGCGAGGTCGGCAACGGTATTGAGCAGATGGGCACCGGTGTCGAAGAGGAATCCCCCACCCGAGATCTCGGGCTGCTGCCGCCAGGTGCCGGTCGTGCCCCAGCGCCAGCTCTGCCAGACAATGCCGCTGATGTTGAGGATATCGCCCAGCTCGCCCGAGCGGAGCAGCCTGGCGGCAGTGCGTACCTGCGGCGAGAGGCTTCCCTGGAAGGCCACGACAAGGAGCCTTCCGGTGCGGTCGCGGGCCTCGATCAGGCTGCGCGCCTCGGCAGCGGTGGTCACCATGGGCTTCTCGAGGAGCACGTCCATCCCTGCCTCGAGGCAGGCTTTGGCCTGATCGTGGTGATAGACGTGCGGTGAGGCGATCAGGGCCACGTCCAGCCGGCCTGCGTAGGCGTCGAGGAGCTTTTGCAGGTCGGGGACGACCGGTGGCGGCGTGCGCCCCAGCTCCTGGAAGAGCGCGACGACGCTCTCGTATGCCCGAGGTGCCGGGTCGCAGATGACCTCGATGCGGGCGGTATCCGGATGCTGGGCCATGTCCCGCAGGTGATGCCAGGCCATGCCGCCGCAACCGATAACGGCTACGCGCAGGGGGGAACTCGTCGTCATGGCTTTGCCTCCGACGCAGGGTGCCGGGCTATCAGCCCCTCCAACGCGCGCTGCATCCGCTGCAGCGCTTCCTCAAGCAAGGCGCGAGGGCAGCCAAAGTTCAGCCTGACAAAGCCCTCGCCGCCCCTACCGAAGGTTGCGCCGTCGTTCAGGGCTACGCGCGCCTCGCGGAGGAAGAACTCGTACGGGTTGCCGGGGATGGCGGCCTCCCGGCAGTCCAGCCAGGCCAGGAATGTGGCCTCCGGGCTGGCCATCCGGACGCCAGGGAGGCGGGCCGGAACCTCGCGGAGCAGATAGTCCCGGTTGGCCTCGAGGTAGCGCAGGGCCTCGTCCAGCCAGGGCTGCCCCTCGCGATAGGCCGCTTCTGCGGCGGCGAAGGCGAGGACATTGGGCTCGCCCACGATGCCGCGCGCTGCCCTGCGAAAAGCCTCACGGAGCCCAGGGTCGGGTATGACGGCGAAAGCACAGCACAATCCGGCGATGTTGAACGTCTTGCTCGGTGCCATCAGGGTGATCGTACGCCGGGCGACCTCGGGCGAGAGCGAAGCGATGGGCGTGTGCCTGGCTCCGCTGAAGACGAGGTCGCAGTGGATCTCGTCCGAGCAGATGAGGATGCCATGGCGGAGGCATATCTCGGCCATCCGCTCCAGCTCGTCTGGCCTGAAGGCCCTCCCGACGGGGTTATGTGGGTTGCAGAGGATGAAGAGGCGGGTTCCCTGCTGTGCGGCGCGCTCAAAGGCCTCATAGTCGACGGCGTAGGTGCCGTCCTCGAGGCGGGTCAGCTCCATCTCCCGACGCTCGAGCCCGGTGTTGCTCCAGGCGTGGAGGATCGGCGGGTAGACGGGGGTCTGCACGAGGACGCCTTCGCCCGGCCGGGCAAAGGCGCGGCAGCAGAGGTTGAGGCCGATTACGACGCCGGGGATGAACACCAGCGCCTCGGGGCTGACCTGCCAGCCATAGAGCCGCTGCAGGCGCTCGACGAGGAGGTCCCGCACGCCGTCCGGCTCGCAGCCGTAGCCAAAGACGCCGTGATCGACCCGCTCGCGAAGGGCTCGGATCACCGGCTCGGGTGACCGAAAGTCCATGTCGGCCACCCAGAGGGGGAGCACGTCGGGGCCGTAGCGGCGCCACTTTTCGCTATCGGAGTTGCGGCGGTCGATAACTAGGTCCAGGTTGCAGGGCATGGCGGGCGCCTCTATCGCTCATTGTGGAGAGTGGGCCTCGAGGGCACGGCGGAACTGGGCAACGATGTCGGCATACTCCTCCAGACCTTTCTGGCCGGCCGGCGTCAGGGCGTAGACGCCATGGTCAACGCGCTGGAACCAGCCGTAGACATTGCGGGAGAGGATGGAGAGCGTCTTCTCGCCGGCTCCGAGGTCGCGTAGTCGGGCGGGCGTGAGCGGCCCGTAGCGCTCGAGGCAGCAGGCGATAAAGAGCGCCTTCTCCCGGTAGGCAGTGACGATGCCCCGCCGGCAGGAGCCGCCCTGATTGTGCTCGCCGCTGCGAGCGGCGAGCTCGCCAAGGAGGACCCGGCGTCGCCGGCAGTCTCGTCGCGGCCGGAACGGCTGCGGGTCGAAGGCGACCTCGACCGTTGGCACAGGCGTCGAGAACGAGACGAGAATGAGCCCGAGCTCCAGCCGCCGCAGCAGATGCTGGAGGCGGCGCCAGCGCAGATCCATCTCGTGGCCTTCCGGCTTGGGCAGCGCCACATAGACCGAATCGGCGACCCGCTGGCGCTGCGTGGCCTGGATGAGGAGGGCGAGCGACGGACGCCGCTTCAGTTCGACGACGACGAGGTCATCGCCCCTCGTGGCGACGATATCGCATCCCCCGACCTCGCTGCGAACGGTGTAGCCGCGCGCAACCAGCATGTCCCGGATGGGAGGGTAGAGCTGTGTCTCGCGCGTGAACTCCTGGCCGGCTGACACGTGTGACGGCTCCTCAGGATCGTTCCCGACTGAGGAGAGTGTAGCCTGCCTCGGACCTGCGGGCAAATTCGCGCAAGCGGACCGTGCGTCCCGTCTGGCTGCTTGCGCAGCCGGTCGTGCGGGGCGAGCAGCCCGGAGAAACGCGCCACCCCGCTGTGCCGGTTCAGGGGCGGACAGGTTGCCCACGGGCGGGGCCAACGCATTCGGGAGCCAGTGCCCCATCCCCCGGGGCATTCCCCGCTTTGCCCTCCGGGCAAAGCGGGGAATGCCCCCCTACCCCCTTCCCCACCGCACAAGCGGCGGGGAAGGGGGCGTTTTTTCTGGTAAGGGGCTGGAG
>JAIMBM010000087.1 GCA_023511475.1 Anaerolineae bacterium | reverse complement strand
GCGCGGACCTCTACCGCCGGGCCCGCACCGGCCAGACGGGCACGCGTCTCCAGGATCGGCACGAGCGAGTCCCGTCCGCCGTACAGGATCAGGGTCGGCCGTGAAGCCAGGTGCCGCACGGCATCCAGGGTCCCCAGATTCCGCAGCAGCTCCCGCCGGCGGCCACGCAGGAGCCAGCGTACGGCCTCCACATAGGTCATCTCGTGCAAGAGCCCGAGCCCCGGGCACGCGTTCTGCTCTTCGAGCAGCGGCGCCAGGGCCACGACGGCCTCGATAGAGCGATCTCCCGCGGCCGCCCGGATCGCCAGATCTGCGCCCAGCCCGATACCGGCAACGACCAGCCGCCCATCGGGGCCAAGCGTCCGGCTCAGCAGGCCCATTGCCTGCGGCACCAGGGCCATCACGTCGGGGTAGCGCTGCCAGGTCACAGGCCACGCCGGCACCAGCACCACGTACCCCTGCTGCGCCAACCCCGCGGCCAGCGGCCGCCACTGCCCTTCGGGCACACCAGGATCCGGCACGAGGCAGATGCCCACGCGCACCCCATCCCGCGGCCCCACGCACAGCACGCCTTCCAGCCCGCGCCTCAACTCCACAGTCGACCATTGCAGCTCACGGGATGGCGACATCCCCTCGCCACGCAGCCGACAGGGACGCAGCAGGCTGGCACCGCCAAGCGTCGCCACCACCGCCACCAGCACACCGGCGGCAAAGAGAAGCGTCAGCTCGGCGCCGGCCGGACCCGGCGTCAGAATCTCGCGGCGCGTGCCAAAGAACCAGGCATACGCCACCAGGGCCAGCACCGGTCCGCAGGCATGTCGCCACGCGGGTCTCTTGCGATAGTCGAGCAACGCCAGACCCGCAAACGACCGCCAGGCTGCAATGATCTGCAGCACGCCGGCCACCGCCACAGTGGCGAACGCCAGGTAGCTCAGCGCCAGGTAGCTGCTGACAAACTTGAGCAAAAGGTCCTCGCTCTGTCAGGCAATTGGCCATCGGCTCTGAGCCTAGGCTGCCCCCCGATGCAACCCGCGCGCCCGGTATTCGAGGGGAGACCGCTCACTGCCACACCTTGAGGTAAGCAGGGATATCGATCGCCTCCCGCGGTCCCACCCGAATCTCCCAGCCCGGCAGCTCCTCCTCGAGCTCACCCGATAGGGTGGCCACGAACCCGGGTATGACGAGCTTGCGATGGTTGATCTTGTCGGCGATACCAGAGCCCTTGACGGCCTTGGAGATCCGCTCCGCGTCGAACTTGCCCGCGGCCCAGGCGGTCAGTACCGACATGCCCTCCGCGTCGCAGATCAGGAGCCAGGCGGGGAAGCCAGAGCCCTCGACCTCACCCGCCACACTGAAGTAGGTCAGCGAAAAGTTGGTCGTGACCAGCAGCGGCGAGGCCGGCTGCGGGCTGTTGATCTCGTACAGGCCCGGGCTGACCTGGATCGGCTTCTGCGGATCCGTGTAGATATTCTGCCGGAGGGTGAGGAGCGGGTAGACGCTCGCCGGGGTCGCGTGGTCCAGCACGATGAACCCCGCATACTTGGCAATGGCCTGCCCCGCCGCGATGGTCTCCTCCGCCGCGGATTCAGCGCCGTCACCCGCAAACACGATGGTCGGGTACCCAAGCGCGCGCAGGTTCTGCTTGAGCGCCAGCCGGCGCAACTGCGTGCTGACCGCCAGCGAGGCTGCCAGCCCCCGCACGCCGGGGTCAAGCACAATGTCCTCCACCCCTGCGCCCTTGACACTCTCGGCGAGGTTGGCGAGCGCGCTCAGATCGCCTGTGCCGCGCACCGCGAGCGGCGCCTTCGCACGCGCAGCGACGGCAGCCATGTCCTTCCAGTTGGCCTCGGTCGCCGCGTACACCAGCGGCATCGTGCCGCCAGCCTTCTCCAGCGCCGCGGCCATGGCGCCCGGGTCCTCGCTCATCAGGATGAGCGGCAGGTCCGCAGCGCTCCTGACGGCCGCGACACACGCGGCGAAAGAGTCCGCCTTGCCCGAGGCGTTCTCAACGGCTACGCCGTCCAGCCCCAGGTGCATGCCGACGCGCTCCACCCCATAGCTCGCGACCTGCGCCGCGATTGCCTTCACCTCTTCTTCTGGTTGCGTATCGCGGACGCGGACAAAGAGCCCGGGCGGATGATAGAAGGTCTTCTCATGCCGGAAAAGCACCGTCTCGTTGCCGACCTCGACCTTCTTCGAGCCGGCCGACACCGTGATCAGGCGGATCGGCGGCTGGGCCGCCGCCGCCAGCTTGGCCTTGGTCTCCTCGGAGACGTCGGGGCAGGCGCTCAGCTCCGCTTGCTTGGCCGCCAGCTTCATGGCAAAAGCCAGGCAGGTCGGCTGCCCGCACTTCTTGCAGTTGGTGCGAGGCAGCAGTTTGTAGATTTCCAGGCCAGTCAGTGCCATAGCTCCTTCTCCTTACCGCGGGAGGCCTCCGGGCATGTGCCAGCTCGGTCCCTTTACGCCGTCATAAGGCGATCGATCGCCGCGCGCACCAGAGCGATGCTCTCCGGATGCCGCAGCACGACGATGTCCGCCCCGGCCTCGATCAGTGTAGTAGCTGTGAGGACCTCCCAGTTCACGGAGCGCTCTCGCCAGTCCCCCCAGGCCTCCGGGACGCCCACGTTCACCTTCGTCTCTTTGGCCCGCCAGGCCTCCTCACCGACCGTACAGATCATCGGCTGCTGGGTCATGCTGTCACCCGTCAGCGCGGCCAGCCGGAGGCGCTCCATCACGCTGTACGTGTACTCGAGCCCATAGCCGAGTGCGCCCGTCGTGGGGTCCATCAGGACGCGGTCCATCTCGAGGCGCATATCGCTGATGAGGATGTTCAGTTGCTTGGCCAGGTTCACGTCGATCGGCGACCGGGCGATGACCAGATGCCCATGCGCCAGCGCTGCCGCCACTATAGTGCGATAGTTCTTGTCCTCGCAGTTCCCCAGGGCGATGCGCTCGCCCTTGGCGACCTCAGCGGCCGCAACCAGTACCTCGTTGTCCTTCTCTGCCTGCCCGGGCCCGTAGACGATGAGTGGCAGGCCCGTGGCCTTGAGCACACTCTGCACGGTCTCGCGGGCCTCAGCCGCGCCGGTGTTGCCGCCATCCGGGGAGGCGCTCTTGAGCGAGAGCGCGATCAAGTCCGCGCCGAGGGCCTCGGCCTTCTGCGCCCAGGCCGTAGGGCTCTGCAGAACGTCGCCCCACGCCTCGAGAAGGAGCGGCGACCAATCCTGCGGGTAGCGGTCCTGGACCTCAACGGCGATGACCGGCGGATGAGGAATCTGGCCCTCAAAGTGCAGGAAGGGCAACGTCGTCTCCCCGCCGACGGTGACCCTCCGGGAGCGCGTTCCGCCCTCGGCACTCGTGGCCCCGATGGTGATCTCCCGGATGGCCCCCGTCCACTTCTCCCTGGGTATGTTGACCGTCACTGGCATCGACCCATATCTCCTTCGTCTGCTGCCTCGCGCACACACCGCGGCGCCTGACACCTGCGCGAGTCGCGCGCCCCATGGGCCACCGTGCGCGCTTCAGCCCTCACCAGTACCATGGCTGACCGCGCATGTGGTGGACAATGTCCGTCGTAGAGATGACGCCTACGGCCACCTTGCCTTCCGGCCTCTGCTCGGTGACCAGCAGCCGGTGAACGCGATGCTTCAGCAACAGCTCGATCGCGCGCTCGATCGGCTCGTCGGGCGAGACGTCGTGGACGAGCGGCGTCATGATGTCCTCAGCCTTGTACTCGAGGAGGTTCTTCCCGTAAAGCTTGATCACGTCAACGTGGGATATCACGCCCTCGACCTGCGTGCCCGACCTGGCCACAATCAGAGCGTGAACCCCCGCGTCGCTGAGTATCCTGACGACCTCCTTGAGCAGGGTCTCTGGCTTGCAGGTGATGACGCCCCGGTGCATCACGTCCCTGACCCTCACGTCGACACCCGGCACACTGCTCATCGCATCATCTCCTGCTCAGAAGAACGCCTCGCGCCAGCCTGCCCTGCCATGCCCGGCTCAGAACAGCGGATCCATCGTCAGCGCCGGATGGCCCTTCTCCTCCAGGAAGGGCAGGAGCTCCTCCACGGTGGTCGCGACGCGCTCGTCGGCGATCTTGTCCAGCAGGTCCGGATCGCCCTCGCGCTCGCACACCGCCTTGAGCTCTTCTGCCATCGTCTCCTTGAGAAAGCTCGACATCCAGACGACCCGCTTGAACCCCCCGTCCGCCGAGATGAACTTTTTGCTCACCAGGTAGTACTTGCCGACGCCCATCACGCCCGGGGTTTGCAGGCCACCGCCCGCCATGCCCGCCAGCGTTGAGAAGGTCATGCCCGCCGGCGTCATGCTCGGGTCCTCCCGCGAGACGACCATGATGCCGTTCGCCTCGGGGATGACCATGGCGATGCACTCGAAGCAGCCACAGGCGGTCATGGGGTCGCGCATGATGGAGTACATCGTCACGTTGCTGACCGTCTGGTGCGAGTTCTGGTAGACGAACTGGTTGACCCCGTCAAAGATGCCATAGACGGGGTCGAGGCAGGCGCCCTTCTTGATCGGCTGGTTCGGGCCAGTCGGGTTGATCTGATGGGACGCCTTGCAGTCCAGCCAGTTGTAGGCGCCACACAGCCCCAGCCGCTCCGGCGAGACGACGCAGACGTGGTTCGGTGCAAAGCTCTGGCAGAGCGTGCAGCTGTAGAACTCTTCGACCGACTCGTCGGTCATCCCGGCGAGGCGCACGTTACGCTGGTTATAGGCCTCCCGCGCGCGTGCCAGCCACTGCTCGACCTGTGCCGGATCGGTGTAGATGGTCACCTGCACCTTGTCTACGATGGCGCCAAAGTCGGCATGGAACCGCGCGTAGAGGATCTTGCCAAAGTGCTCGAGGTTGAAGCCCTTCTCCGCAGCAGCTTTGGAGATGCGGATCCAGGCGATATCCCTCTGCCCGATGTGCTGGATGCCCGAGGCCCCGTTGATAAAGTAGTGAATCTGCCGCTCAAGGACAGGCTCGAAATCCTCCTGCATCTTGCGGCCGGCCACCTCAACGACGATGCCCATGTCCATGGCCTCGCCCTCGGGCACGTCCTCAAAGCCCGGGCCCACCACGGTCACCTTGCCGTCCTCGACGGCATCAAAGTCCGCCATCCGCAGGTACTCGAAGCAGCGCGAGTACTTGCCGCCGAACTCGACGCGCATATCCTGCTTGCGCACCCGCTCGCCCTCAAAGGCCGAGCCATAGGGCACGGGGATGGGCACCTCGGTGATCTTGACCTTGACGCCGCGCACCTCGATGGCCCGCTGCACGAACCGGCGCGCCTTCTCGGTGTCGTTCTCGCCGGGGATATCGTCCCATGGCATGCTCACGACGTGCTCATAGCGTGTGATGCCGGTCGGCGTGATCTGTGGGATGACCGTATCCGCGAGGGTTGGGAACCCATAGTTGATCGCCCCCGCAGCCGTCGCATACTTGAGGTCATCTACCTCCCCGAGCGCGAGCACGAAGGCAAAGACGCGGTACTTGTTGTAGAGCAGGATCTCCCGCGCCTGCCCGCCTTTCATACCGCCGAAGGTCAGCGCCGAGCGGGTGGCAAAGCCGAGGGCATAGATTGCCGAGATGGTGTCGGTGCCGAAGGGGACGATATAGGTATCGTACCCCATCTCCACACCCTCTTCCATGAGCTGGTGAATGATGCTGCGCCCGTTGACGTTGCCGCTCAGGAAGACGAGGATGTTCCGCTTCTGCAGCTCGCGTACGATCTGCACGGCGGCCTCGTTGCTCTTGGCCGCACCTACGATGGCCGCAAACCCGGGCATGCGACCATCCACGAGCTGGATGCCCCACGCGCGAAGCTGTATGTCGTCGATAGGACCGTTCAGCCGAGCCTGTACCTCGCCTTCCCGGGCAAACTCGGGCGAGGTAAAGCTGGCGCTCTGCGTATACGTGCCGCCCCAGGTGATCGGCTCGGGCTCCAGGCCGCGGACGAACCGAATGCCCTCGATCAGCTCCTCCGCCAGCAGCGTGGCCACGCCACAGTCGAGGGTCTCACCCAGGTACGGCAGCCAGTTGTGCTCTCCGGGGGCGGCGTGAAGCAGGCCTTTGGCATACTCCAGCACCCTGGGCATGTCCCCCAGCCTGGCGACCTCGATGCCCGTGAAGCCCAGGATGACCGGGAGGTAGTACGCCGTGTTGGTAAAGGCCACCGGCGCGTCCGGCCCGAACTCTTGCAGGGCCTTCTGCAGCATCTCTTCCGCTTCCTGCACGATGCGGTTGGCCCCGCGTATGGCGGCAGTGGCGATGTAACGCGACATGGCTACTCTCCTTGTCCCTGCTACTCTGCAGCTGCCCTGGCCGCGCTGTACATGTTCAGGCTGTATTGCTCGTCTGACACGGTCAGGAACTCGCGGACTGGTGTATCACCGCTCGTGCCGAAGCGCGTCGGATCCCACGCGGGCAAGCCGAGCGCTGCGCGTTTGGCATCGATGTGGGCGAGGGCGCGGCGGAGTATCTCGGCGTGGTCCGGCACGAACTCGAGCCTGCCGCCAACCTTCGCATCCCAGACCTCAGTCATGATCCGGGTCACCTCGCGGCTCGCGCCAACAGGCGAGTGCCCACCAAAGATGACATACACCCCCGAGGCCACAAAGTAGGTGCCGATAGCCAGCGACTTTTCCGACATCCACTCCGGACAGATGCCCGCCGCTGGCAGATCGGAGATGTCCTCGCCGAGGCCCCCCTCGGTAGCCATCTGCGTCAGAACTGTGAGGATGCGCGAGTTGTCCACGCAGGACCCGAGGTGCAGAACGGGCGGGATGCCAATCGCCTCGCAGACCTCTCTGAGGCCAGGGCCCGCGGCGGCCATGATCTCTGGCGTCATGTAGCCATACTTGCCAGCGCCAATCGCCGCACACCCAGTCATGGCGACCAGCACGTCCTGGGCGATGAACTCCTTGACGAGGGCCATGATCCCCTCATCATGTGGCTGCCGTGCATTGTTGCAGCCGACGATGCCAACCGCGCCCCGGATGCGCCCGGCGATCACGGCATCGTTCAGCGGACGGAAAGACGCGCGGAAGCGCCCGCCCTGCATATAGTTCAGGTACTCGTGCGAAAAGCCGGCAATCATCGGGCTCGACACCTTGGGGATTGCCGTGCCCTTCCGGTTCGGAAAGTTCTCGATGGCCAGCCGCACAATGGCCTTGGCATCGTCGAGTGCCGTGTGCTCGTTGAACTGCATGTGCGTGGCACCAGGTATCCGGGCCTTGGGAGAGGTCGTGATCAGCCTGGTGTGGAAGCGCTTGCTCAGAGGTGCCAGAGCCTGCATCACACATTGCACGTCCACGATCATGGCCTCGACCGCACCGGTGATGATGGCCAGCTCCTGCTGCAAAAAGTTCCCCGCCGGAGGGATACCATGCCGCATCAGGATCTCGTTCGAGGTGCAGCAGATGCCGCACAGGTTGATCCCCGTCGCACCCTTCTCCCTGGCGTAGGCGATCAGCTCCGGGTCCTGGCTGGCCGCCACGATCATCTCGGAGAGCGTGGGCTCATGGCCGTGTACCACAATGTTCACCTGGTCCTCGCGAAGCACGCCGAGGTTCGCCATCGACTGCACCGGCGCCGGCGTGCCGAAGAGGATGTCGCTGAGGTCTGTTGCCAGCATGGACCCGCCCCACCCATCGGCGAGCGCCGTGCGCATCGCCTGATCGAGGATGTTCTCGGCATCCATGTCGACGCCCTCATGCGTCCGGTGCATCATCTCCACAACCTCGCGGTCCACGCCGCGCGGCATGAGGCCCAGCTGCCGCCAGATCTCCTGCCGCCTGCGCGTGGCGCGGCTGGCGTAGATGATCTCCCCCCGCTGCTGCCCAAAGGCCGAGAGGGCTGCCACGCCCACATCGTAGGCGACCTCCTCGACACTGCGTCCCTCGGTCGGGACGTTCAGGAGAGCCGCGACGCGCCGGAGCTTCTGAGCATCCTTGATTCGATAGCCCTGCGCCTCACCTTTGGCTACCGCCTGCAGCGCAAATGCGAGGTCCCTGCCATGGTCCGAGTGCGCCGAGGCGCCCGCCGCAACCTGCCTGGCAAAGTTGCGCGCCGCCACAGTGGCCAGGTCAGCACCGCAAACGCCGCGCACCTCCTCCGGCGCTTTACCGACGAAGCGACAGGGGCCCATAGCGCAGATTTTGCAGCAGGCCCCCTCTGCCCCGATCGGGCAAGGCTTGAGCTGCTCTGCGCGGCTAAAGGCAGTCGGGATGCCTTCAGCTTCGGCCTTCTCCAGCGCCGCCTGCGCGGCTGGATCGATCGTCTTCGGAGACATTCTGAGACTCCTTCTCCAAGAGCAGGGCTTCCCGGCCCCGTGGTCCTCACATCCTCACGCACGCACGCGGGAACGGCGCCCCCTGCTAGTACTTCCTAAAGTCCCCCGACATCTCCAGGTCCAGCCGGTTGGTCTGGGTCGCCCGCACGTCATGCGCGAACCAGGCTGAGCCAGGCTCCTTGTTGGCCGGAGGCTCGAGCAACTGGATCTCTTCCGTCGGAGCATAGCCCGCATCGCTTAGCGCACGGAGGATGGTGTCACCCTCCACGAGGGCCGGGTCGAACGACAGGCGAAGGAGCCCACGCGCCGAGCTCGCCTCGACTTCTCGTATGCCGATGTCCGCCAACGCCTTTCGCACCGCAAGCACGTGGTGGTCCGCCCACATCCTTGGGATGCGCAGCACCATCCGCTCCATAGGTCTCGCTCCTCTCTCCACGCCTGTGATAGCAAGAAGACGCGCGCCCCAGCCAGACCGTCCAGACGGCGCGGAAAGGCTCTGTTCCGGGGCGTGGTGCAGTTGCTGACCCCGGTACGGCAACCGAGCAGGGGAGAACGTCGCAGCCCTCCCCTGCTCCGGCATCACGCCTTCTGGCAACCTCCTGCCCCACCACGCCTAGAACAGGCCAACCACCCTGCCTGTCTCGAGGTCGATGTCCACGTCCACAAAGGCCGGTCGGCTCGGCAGACCCGGCATCGTTCGCATGGCTCCGCAG
>JAIMBM010000086.1 GCA_023511475.1 Anaerolineae bacterium | reverse complement strand
TTACCGGCGCTCTGCAGCAGGGCACGGCTACCGACGACGACCTGATCGCCCGCAACGGCCGCCCGCGCCCCCTGGCCCGGGATGGCCTCAAAGCGCTGCACCTCGGGCAGCGTCAGGCCTTGCTCCCGCGCCGCGGCGACGATGGCCCGGGCGATGGGGTGCTCCGAGTTGACCTCGATGGCAGCTGCGACGCTCAGCGCCTGCGCGGCGCTCCAGCCGCCCAGAGGCACGACGTCGGTCACCCCGAACTCGCCCCGCGTCAGCGTGCCCGTCTTGTCAAAGACCACGGTGTCGAGCCGGCGGGCCCTCTCGGTCGCCTCGGCGCTGCGGATCAGCATGCCGTTTCTCGCCGCCAGGCCGGTCGAGATGGTCGTGACCGTGGGGATGGCCAGCCCGAGCGCATGCGGGCAGGCTATGACCACGACGGTGATCGCCAGCGTTACGGCAAATACCAGCGGCTGACCCGACACCAGCCACCAGAAGATAAAAGTGCCCGCGCTCAGGAAGATGGCGGTCAGCGTCAGATACTGCGCCGCCTGATCGGCCAGGCGCTGGGTCGGAGGCCTGGATGCCTGGGCCCTCTCGACCATGGCGATGATCTGTGCCAGGGCCGTCTCCGCGCCGGTCTTGGTGACCTCGATGCGCAGGGCCCCCTCGGAGTTGACCGTCCCTCCGATGACCTCATCGCCGGGGCCCTTGGGCACCGGGCGCGACTCGCCGGTGATCATCGCCTCGTTGACCGACGATCGGCCCTCCACCACCCGCCCATCGATCGGTACGCGCTCGCCAGGGCGCACGAGGAGCCGGTCGCCAACCTGCACCTCGGCGGTCGGCACCTCAACGACCTGGCCATCCCGCAGCAGGTTCGCCGAAGGTGGAATCAGGCTGGCCAGCTCACGCAGAGCGCCGCCGGTCGTCCGCACGGCCCGCATCTCCAGGTAGTGGCCGAACAGGAGCACGAGCACGAGGGTGCTGATCTCCCAGAAAAAGTCCACACCGACCGCGAGCAGGACAGAGGCAGCGCTGAAAAGATAGCCCGACAGCACCGCCAGCGAGACGAGCACATTCATGTCGGCCCTGCGCGAGCGCAGGGCCTGACGTGCCCCCACATAGAAGGGCCACCCGCCATAGAGGACAGTGACCGTCGCCAGGGCGAGGAGCAGGAGTCGATCTCCAGGGAAGGGGGGCAGCCGAAAGCCGAAGAAGCCCTGTATGGCCGGCGAGAGGATGAGCACGGGGACGGTCAGGGCAGCGACCACCAGCATACGCCGGCGGAAATCCTGCTCCATGCGCCCGTGATCCCCACCGGCCGCCTCAATCTCGTGGCGCTCGTGCTCCGTGATCGGGTGACCGGGGCCGCCCCCGGCCATGCCAGACGGGGCGCCATGTCCGGCGGGAGCAGCCTGCGAGGGATGGTGGGAGGAAAGAGCCCGGTCGGTTTCCCTGTGCAACGTCGCTTCGTCCCCTTGCAGAGGGTGTGTCGGCCCGTCCGCGGCCGCGATGGCTCAACTTCCCGCCCAGCGGATCAGGTGGAGCTCGTGAGGGCTCGCCAGCTCCACATTCCGGGGCAAGAGGCGCAGCGTGTAGCCACTGGAGCCACCGCTGCGCCCGACCAGCTCGCCGACGAACTCGTAGGTCCCGGGCGCCACCTCGCTGCGGCTCTCCAGGATGGCCGTGTCGGCCGTGGAGGGGTCGATCTCGCCGTTGCCGTTGAGGCGCCCGTAGTAGACCTCGACCCACACGTCCTCAGGAGTCAGCGCTCCAAGGTAAACCCGGGCCGTGATCGGTATGGCACGGCCGACGGTTAGCTCGTCCGGCACCTGGGCGTTCACCGACACAAAGCTCAGCCGGGGCCACTCGCTGCGGACCCTGTCGACCCAGGCGGCCAGCTTTTTCGCCCCGGCGAGGTCCTCCATCGAGAGCTCCCAGACCTGCTCGGCGGCCGGCAGGTAGAAGCGTTGCACGTACTCGGTGACCATGCGGTTCGAGTTGAAGATGGGGCACAGCGCCTGGATTGAGGCCTTCATGCGCTCGATCCATCGCCGGGGCAGGCCGTCGCGGCTGCGCTGGTAGAAGAGCGGGACCACTTCGTGCTCGAGAATGTCGTAGAGTGATTGCGCCTCCCGCTGCTCCTCACGCTCGGGGTCGTCGCCCGGCTCGCCGCGGCCGATGGCCCAGCCGATCTCGGGCTGGTAGGCCTCGGCCCACCAGCCGTCGAGGACGCTCACGTTCAGCGCGCCGTTGGCCGCGGCCTTCATGCCGCTGGTGCCCGAGGCCTCGAGGGGGCGCCGTGGGGTGTTGAGCCAGACGTCGGAGCCCTGCACCATGTAGCGGGCCACGACCATATCATAGTCCTCAATGAACACCAGATGATACCGAAACTCGGGCCGCCGGCTGAGCTCACAGATATCGCGGATCAGCCTCTTGGCGGGCTCGTCGGCGGGGTGGGCCTTGCCAGCAAAGATGATCTGCACCGGACGGCCCGGCTGATTGAGGATGGAGGCGAGCCGCTCCGGGTCTCGCAGCAGGAGCGTCGCACGCTTGTAGGTGGTGAAACGGCGCCCGAAACCAATGGTGAGGGCAGTGGGGTCGAGAATCTCCTCGGCCTCCTCGAGCTCATCCGGTGTGGCGCCCTGCCGCCTGAGCTGCTCGCGCAGACGGCGCCGCGCAAAGGCCACCAGCCGCTCGCGGCGGCGCTCATGAGTACGCCACAGCTCCTCCGGCGGGATATCGGCGGCCTGGGCCCATACGGACTGATCGCCCGGCTCTTCGCGCCAGCGCGGGCCGAGGTACCGCTCGTACAGCGCCGCCATCTCGTGGGAGATGAACGAGAGCTGGTGCACGCCATTGGTCACCGAGGAGATCGGCACCTCGTTCGCGGGCACGGCCGGCCAGAGCGGCTGAAACATCCGCCGGGAGACCATGCCGTGCAGCCGGCTCACCCCGTTCGAGTACGCGGACAGGTTGAGCGCCAGCATCGTCGGGGAGAAAGGCGAGCTCCTGTCGGCCGGGTTCTCGCGGCCTAGGGCCATGAACTCGTCCATGCTGAGGCCGATCTCGTGGGCATAGAGGCCAAAGTACCGCTCCATGACATATGGAGGGAAGCGGTCGATCCCCGCCGGCACCGGCGTGTGCGTGGTAAAGACGGTGCCTGCCCGCACGATCTCTCTCGCTTCGCCAAAGCTGTGGCCGTGCTCCGCCATCAGCGACCTGATCCGCTCCAGCAGCAGGAACCCCGAGTGGCCTTCATTCAGATGACAGACGTCCGGCCGAATGCCCAGACGCGCGAGCGCTCGCAGGCCCCCCATGCCCAGCACGATTTCCTGGCGGATGCGCATGTCCAGGTCGCCACCATAGAGCCGGCTCGTGATGACCTGGTCCTGCGGTGCATTGGTCGGCACGTTTGTGTCGAGCATGAACAGCGACACGCGCCCCACATTCACCCGCCAGACGTAGACCGCCACCATTCGGTCCCCTACGGCCAGGTTGATGGTCAGCGGCTCGCCATCCGGTCCCTCCTCTAGCGTGGCTGGAAGAAGGGAAAAGTCCTGCACGGGGTAATACTCCTCCTGCCAGCCATCCGAGTTCAGGCGCTGCCGAAAGTAGCCCTGCTGATACAGCAGGCCCACGCCCACGAGGTCAACGCCCAGGTCGCTCGCCGACTTGAGGTGGTCCCCCGCCAGGATGCCCAGCCCTCCGGAGTAGATCGGAAGCGCCTCGCTGAGCCCGAACTCCATGGAGAAGTAGGCAATCAGGGGCCGCGGGGGGTCGGGGAGGAGCTTGCGGTACCAGGTGTGCGGCCACGTCATATAGCGCTCAAAACGTGCCCACACCTGATCGAGGTGCGCAAGAAAGGCCTCATCCTCCGCCAGCTCGTTCAGACGCTCCTGCGAGACCATGCTAAGCATTCTGACGGGGTTGTGCCCTGAAGCTGCCCAATCCTCCTCACTGAGCCGGCGGAAAAGGGCGATGATGTCATAGTCCCACGACCAGAGCAGGTTGTACGCCAGATCGCGCAGCCGGCTCAGGCTGCGCGGCAGGGCAGGCACGACGACGAAGGTGCCAATGGGCCTCACCATCTGCCAACTCCTCGATGGCCCTTCAGGTCCCCGACGGCCATCCCACACAGCGGGCCGGCCGCTGCCCCTATCTCAGCATATTCCGGGCCACATCTCAGCCGAAGGGGGCATTGCCGAGACCCGACGGTCGGGGCTTTTTCTCCGGGACCGACGCAGGCGGCCTCAGTGGTCCGCCGGTGCGGATGGACGCTCCCCATAGTGAAAGATGTAGGTCTCCTCGTAGGCCTGTGCGACGTCTGCCGCGTGGTCATAGAATGGGGCGCTCTGAACGTCCGACGCTGTTACCTCGGTGCGGACGGTCCGCTGCTCCCTGTCCCAGCAGCAGAGGTTGGCAGCAACCAGCAGGACCTCGGGATGATTGATGATAAACTCGGCGCTCGTGGTGTCCACGACGACATAGCGGACTATGTAGAGCTCATCGTCGACCAGGATGTCCTTGACGACGCCGACGCGCCGGTTGTCGGACGTGTAGAGCGCGCAGCCGACAACCTCGGGGCTCAGCCCGTCCGCACAGCAGCGCTGGAGCTGACCCTGCGTCATGAAGCGGGCACTTATCAGTCTGCCCATGGCCCTCCTGTCATCCGCCGATCTGCACCCCCTGCTCCCGAATCTGCAGGACGCGCTCGCGGGGGTCGACACACGCAGCACCTTCGAGGGCGAGGTGCTCCTGACAGCGAAAACGTACCCGGACCTCGCGCACCTCGGGGCCAAAGGGCCCGATGGTCGCTTCATAGCGGCTTGCGAGGCCCGCGGGGCCGATCACGGGCTGAAGCACCGCCTCGTAGAGCTCGTCCCCGGGCAGCACCCGGTAGACTACGGTGCCGGGGCAATTGCTACGCACGGTCAGTCGCTCCCCGGGCGGCAGCTCGCGCGAGGGCTGGACGAGCGCCCAGACGAGCGACCAGGGCACGAGGGGCCGCGCCAACTCCGGCGGCGGCTGGAGCCCGGCGAGGCGGTAGGCATTCGCCAGATGCAGGCGGAAGACGCTCTCGAACCCGGTATCGCGGGGCGACGGGTGGTCAGTGCCGAGCCACCAGAACCAGTCGGAGCCCTCCGCCATGTAGAGCGCCTCGAAGGCATCCGGGTGGGTCTCGGGCGTCGCGCCAGCGGAGGTCAGCGCCCCGCGCGCGTCGGCGAGGAGGCCCCAGGCCCTGTTCTCATCGGGCTCGCCGGCCCAACTCCCGAGGTCCACACCGGGCTCGGAGCCCATCTCGTCGACCCAGCTCCCCGTGTAGAGCTCGTAGATTGGCTCCTGCTCGAGCGTGGGGTGCGGAGCGAGCTGCCGTGCCGGGTTCCCCTCCAGGTACTCGGAGAAGGTGATCGTTTCCACGTCTGGAGTCTCGGTGAGCCGCCGGTAAAGGGCGCGTAGGAAGGCCGGCGCCCGCGTGCCATAGGCACAGAAGGTGTTCTCGCCATCCAGGATGAGGCTCAGGATGCGGTCATCGGCTCCCCGGAGGCGGTCGACCACGTCGTGCAGGATGCGGCGGAGGAAATCCTCCGCGGCGGCCTCCATATCCCGGTAGGCGGCGTGATAGTGGAAGCTGATCAGGTTGGATAGTGTGCTGCTCCGGAAGAACAGGCTGAGCCCATAGCGGTCGCTGCGCACCTGGTAGGGCTGCGCGAGCACATCCGGGTCGTCAGCCCGGTAGCCCCAGCGCCCCGATCGCTCGAGCACCCCCTGGTCGGTTGCCACCCACAGAAAGCCGTGCCGGGCGATGATGGGCATCACCTGACGGCTGACCGCCCCCTCCGAGGGCCACATCCCACGGGGGCGCCTGCCAAAGCGCTGCCGGTAGTCCTCGACGGCCCGCGCGATCTGCACCTCGACATCCTCAGGATGGCTGAACCGGGGCGGGAGGCAGGCGCCGGGTCGGTCGATGGTGGCGGTATCGGTGTCGTAGAGAAGCGGCAGAATGGGGTGGTAGTAGGGGCTGGTGCTCACCTCGATCTGCCCATCGTCCTGCAGGCGTCGATAGAGGGGGACGATGGCGGCCATGATCTTGGCCTGTTCGGCTACCATCTCCTCCACGTCTGCTTCGCTGAACCCCCCCTGCTTCTCGATAAAGCGCTGCACCGAGGCCTGCTGTCCTGTCGGCAGGTCAGCCACCCCCTGCTGGAAGATGGGAGCGAACCAGGCCAGGTTGAACCACATCTTCAGGTCCCGGATATCCTGATCCGAGAAGGGCAGCTGCTCCCGGCGCCGCTCGAACAGCTCGAGATATCGGGGGAAGGGGAATATCTGATTGTGCCAGTCGACATCAAAGAACTCGTCGAGGATGGCGTCGCGCTCACCGGGGGTCAGCCGGTTGACAGGCTTCAGGGTCAGGTCCAGAAGCCGATCCGTTGCCCCCTGCTGCACGTACAGGTCGAGCTGACGGAGGAGCGCCGGCGTGAGGTTGTAGGTAACGTGAAGCCCCGGCACCTCCTGCCCGAGGACCGGCATGGCATAGTAGGCCCGCACCGCATTCAGGCGCACCCACGGCTGGACAATCGAGCCCTTCGGAGGCCGCGAGAGGTCCACGTAGGAAGGCTGGTGCTGGTGCCACAGCAGGCCGATGTAGATGCGAGGACCAACGACAAAGTGGGCGGCGGGCAGATCGACGCGCTGATCATGCCAGGCCCCGTGTACCCAGTAGGTCACCCGGTCGCCGCGCTGAAAGGGGCCAAAGGTCGCCCGCCAGTAGCTGGCGTCGCCGACGTTGTGGTGCCAGGGGACGTTCAGGAAGCCCCGCTCCACGCCGCCGGAGGCGTGAGCCACATCGTAGGTCACGGTTACCGACTGGCCGGGTCCAACCGGGCTGGTGCCGACGGTCAGGTGCACGAGCTGGCCGGGCGCCACTCGGAGAGGTTCCCGGCCCGCATCGGCCGTCATGTGCCAGATCCTCATCCGCCGCTCCTCGCCATAGTCCTGGGCTCCACAGCCGGCCGGGCTCCTGCCGTGGCCGGGGGATGAGGGACATGGCTCCAGCCCACATCCCGCCTGGCTGCAGATGGTACCGAGTGCTATCGGATGTGCGCAGCAAGAAACGTACCAGGTGCGGGCTCCCGCGCGAGTTGCGGCGATCCCGGGGCACCGGCAAGAGCGAGGGGGTGAGCATCCGTGAAGGGGCGCTCACCCCCTCGTGATCAACCATCTCTATCCTATGTGCAGCCCGCTCGGGCCTCTACGTGGGTGGCCACGGGCTCAGCGCACCGGGCCGATCTCACTCGGCGGCCAGTACCGGAACCAGGCCCGCCCTACAATATCGGAGAAGGGCACAAAGCCGAACGCCCGCGAGTCGTTGGAAAAGCCACGGTTATCGCCCAGGACAAAGACCTCGCCCTCGGGCACAACCCGCGGCGGCATCCCCTGGTAGGTGCTTTGATTCAGATAGGGCTCGTCGAGCGGCTCCCCGTTGATGAGCACGACGCCATCTCTGATCTCCACCGTCTCACCCGGCAGGCCTATGACCCGCTTGATCAGGGCATCCGAGCGGTGGTTGGGCAGCTTGAGCACGACGATATCGCCCCGCCGCGGCGGGTGCACATAGTACGACACCTTCTCGATGATCAGGCGCTGGTTATCGTGCAGGCTCGGCTCCATGCTCTGGCCCTCGACCCGCGTGGCCTGCGCCAGAAACATGTTGATGACCAACACGATGACCATCGCGGGCAACACGGTCTCGAGGACCTCGCGGAAAAACCCGGCGAGGTGGCCCAACACCCCCCTCCGGCGGGGCGCTGCCGCCTGACCGGGCTCGCCCTGCTCCAAAGGCGTTGGCTCAGGCAGTTGATCCGGTGCCATGGTACAGCTCCAGATCAGTCATCCCGTGCAGCTACCTTCTCCGCGGTGGCGCACCACCCCGACCCGGCCGGCGCGCCTCGCGCCTCGGGGCAGGCCGCGCCGCCGGCCGCCCGGCCCTGCGGTCGCGCTCCCGCGCCTCCTCAGCCGTCCATCCCTCGAGGACGGCCTGGCGCGATAGCTTGATCTTGCCCTCCGGGTCGATGTCGATGACCATCACCATGATCTCATCGCCGACGTGCACGACGTCTTCCACACTGGGCACGCGATAGTCCGCAAGCTGCGAGATGTGCACCAGCCCGTCCTTGCCCGGGAGGATCTGCACAAAGGCGCCAAAGTCCGTCGTTCGCACCACCCTGCCCGTGTAGATCTTGCCGATCTCCGGCTCCTCGACCAGCTCGCGGATCATCTGCACCGCCCGGTCACCGCCGACGCCCTCGGTAGCGGCGATGCAGACCGTCCCGTCGTCCTCCACATCGATCCGAGCCCCGCTCTCCTCGACGATCTTGCGGATCGTCTTCCCGCCGGGGCCGATGACGGTGCCGATCTTGCTTGGATCAATGTGGATCATGGTGATCCGCGGTGCGTACGGAGAGAGCTGTGGCCGCGGCTCCTTGATACACTCCAGCATCTTCTCGATGATGTGCAGACGCGCCTCGCGCGCCCGGGCGAGGTCGCGCGAGAACTCCATCATCGCCGCGATGGCGGTGTTGAAGCGGAACTCCGACAGATCCTCCGTGACCTTCTTGATCGTGCGGTGCGTGAGCTTGCGCAGCTCCCGCTCGCCGAACGGCGCCGCCCCGACGACCTCGGCCTCCGCCGCGGCCGCGACCGGGGCGTCGCCCTCCGCCGGCTCCTCGTCCACGGCGATGCGCCACACGCGGTTGAGGAAGTTCGCCACGCCGTCGATGCCGCCCGGCTGCCACGGCCCACCCTGGTCCCACGGCCGCATGAACATCAGGTATCCACGCACCACGTCTGCGCCGTAGTGCTCGACGAGATCGTCCGGGTCGATCACGTTGCCGCGCGATTTGCTCATCCGGTGGCCGTCGGGGCCGAGCACGATGCCCTGGTTGAAGAGGCGCGGGAACGGCTCGGCGTGGTCGACGAGGCCCATGTCGCGCAGCACGCGCGTGAAGAAGCGCGAGTAGAGG
>JAIMBM010000085.1 GCA_023511475.1 Anaerolineae bacterium | reverse complement strand
GCCTGCAGCCGGGGTGCCAGTGCAGGCCATGGCGAAGAAACAGGCGCTGACCCCCACGAGCCAGCGCCTGCGCGTATGCCCGCCTCACCACCCGAATCGTGTCGGCCGCGCGGGCGGCCAGCACATCTCCAGCAGAGCAGTCAAAGAACGCCCTGCACGGCCAGTCCCAGGACGCCAAAGGCCACCAGAGCGCCCAGCACTCTGGCCGCACGCCGCAGGAGCTCGCCGGTGGACTCGGCGCGCCGGTAGTAGTACTCGAAGGCTACCACCAGCGCCAGCCCCACACAGGCAAAGACGAGGATCGCGCCCAGGGTCACCGCCTCGGCTGTGAAGCCAAAGATATCGTAGACGATCTCGCCCCGCGCGCGAATCGCCGCCTCGCGCTGTGCGCCCAGCCAGATCATGACCACGAGCACCGTGCGCACCGCGACAAAGATATCGGCGATCACCAGGAGCAGAGAGAGCAGCCATGCACCAAACCGAAGAAGGCTGTCCCTCCAGCCGGGGGCCTTACCTGTCATCTCAGCCTACCACGCCCCGTAGCTTGAGCTCGTCCGCAAAGTGGCACCGCGCATAGTGTAGCGGGGTAATCTCCCGGAACGCCGGCGCCTCCTTGCTGCAGACCTCTCTGGCGTAGCGGCAGCGCGGATGGAAATAGCACCCCGAGGGCGGGTTGACGGGGCTGGCAACCTCGCCGGGGAGCTTGATCGGACGGTCGCGCCGCCTCGGGTCGGGTTTGGGCACCGCGGCCATGAGGGCCTCGGTGTAAGGGTGCTTTGGCGTGTAGTACAGCTCGTCGGTGCTGGCCAGCTCAACGATCTGTCCCACGTACATCACGGCCACGCGGTCGGAGATGTGCTCGACCACGCTCAGATCGTGGGCGATAAAGATATAGGTCAGGTCGAACTGGGCCTGCAGGTCCTCCAGCAGGTTGAGCACCTGCGCCTGTATGGAGACGTCGAGTGCCGACACCGGCTCGTCGCAGATGATCAGCTTGGGGTTGAGCGCCAGAGCCCGGGCAATGCCGATGCGCTGCCGCTGGCCCCCGCTGAAGGCGTGCGGATAGCGGCTCATGTACTCCGGGCGCATGCCCACGACCCGCAGGAGGTCGGCGACCCGGTCCTTGAGCTCCTGGCCCTTCGCCACCTTGTTGATCACCAGGGGCTCGGCGATGATCCGCTCCACGGTCATGCGGGGGTTGAGCGACGAGAACGGGTCCTGGAAGATGATCTGCATGTTGGGACGGACAGCCGCGAGTTCCTGCCGGGACATCTGCTCCAGATTGACCCAGCCCAGCTTGGGGTCGTTGAAGCGGATCTCGCCGGCGGTCGGCTGCAAGAGCCTGAGGATGGTGCGCCCGGCCGTCGTCTTGCCGCAGCCGCTTTCCCCTACCAGACCCAGCGTCTCGCCTTTGCGCACAAAGAGGTCAACCCCATCTACCGCACGCACCGTGCCCACGGTCCGGCGTAGCAGCCCTGATTGAACGGGGAAGTACTTCTTCAGGCCCTTGACGTCGAGGAGCAGCTCCTGCTGCATGAGATCAGCCTTATCCATTGTCTTCCCCCTGCTCGGTGTACAGGAAGCAGCGGACGGTGTGGCTCTCGCCCACCTCCACGGTCGCCGGAACGCGGACGTCGCAGACCCCTGGCTTGCGGTAGTCGCACCGGGGGTGGAAGGGGCAGCCCTGGATGGTCGCGTACGGGTCCGGCACCACGCCCCGGATCGGCTCGAGGCGCGCCTTGGTGCGGCTGCCCACGTGCGGGATGGAGCGCAGGAGCGCCCGGGTGTAGGGATGCTGCGGCTCGTAGAAGAGTGGCTCGACCGGCGCCTGCTCGACAATGCGCCCGAGGTACATGACGGCCACCGTGTCGCACATCTGCGCCACAACGCCCAGGTTGTGCGTGATAAAGACGATGGCCATGCCCATGGCGGCCTGGAGCTCGCGCATCAGGTCCAGTATCTGCGCCTCGGTCGTCACGTCGAGCGCCGTTGTGGGCTCGTCGGCAAAGAGGACCGATGGCGTGCATGAGAGCGCCATGGCGATCATCGCGCGCTGGCGCATGCCGCCGGATAGCTCATGGGGGTAGCGCCTGACCACGGTCTTTGGGTTGGGCATCCCGGCGCGAGCGAGGATATCGACAGCCCGCTCCTCGGCCTCCTTCCTGGTGCACTTTTGATGCAGCAGGATGGCCTCCATGATCTGGTCACCGATGGTGTAGGAAGGGTTGAGGGAGGTCATCGGCTCCTGGAAGATCATGGCCAGCTCGGCGCCGCGTATGCTGCGGATCACCGGACCCTGTGGGTCCAGGTCCGTAAGGTTGACTTCCTCCACGATGCTATGCCCGTTCTGCTTCTCGCGCTCGCGGTAGAGGAGGATCTCACCCTTGGTGATCCGCCCGGGGTGAGGGACAAGCCGCATGATGGAGAGTGCCGTCACGCTCTTGCCGCAGCCGCTCTCACCCACAACGCCCGTCACCTTACCGGCGGGGATATCGAGGCTCACGCCGTTCAGCGCTCTCGAAACGCCCAGATCGGTGAAAAAGTAGACGTGCAGGTCTCTGACGCGCACGACCAGGTCCCTGGTCGTGGCCGGCGATTGCGCTTGATTGGCCATTGCGTCCTCGCTCCCCTGCCTCTAGATCGAGTACGGGTCGACAGCATCACGCAAGCCGTCGCCCAGGAAGCTGAACAACAGCACGGTGATGATCACGGCGATGCCGGGGATCATCAGCCAGGGATGCTGAACCACCACCGCTACCTGCTGCGCGCTGCGCAGCAGCGCGCCCCAGCTCACCAGAGGCGGCAGGATGCCCAGGCCGAGGAAGCTGAGGGCGGTCTCGCCCAGGATCATGTTCGGGATGGCCAGGGCTGCCACCACGATGATGTGGCTGGCCGCGTTGGGCAGCATGTGCACAAAGATGATCCGCACATCAGAGGCGCCGGCTGCGAGCGCGGCCTGCACAAAATCGGACTGGCGGTAGGCCATGACCTTGGCGCGCAGCTGCCGCGCCAGCCCCGTCCAGCCCACCAGCGAGAGGATGACCGTGATCAGGAAGTAGCGGTGCAGCGCGGTAAAGGTCGCCGAGATGGGCGGCAGGGCCGCCGCCAGCGCCGCCCACAGCGGCACCGTGGGGAAGGACATGATGATCTCGATGATGCGCTGCATGACGTCGTCGGTCAGACCACCCCAGTAGCCGGAGGCCGTCCCCATAATCGAGCCCAGGATGATGCCGAGGGCCACGCCCACCAGGCCGATGGTCATCGAGACCTGGCCGCCCATCAGTATGCGCGCAAACATGTCGCGCCCGAGCTCGTCAGCACCAAGGAGGTAGAAGCGCTGCGGCCGATCCACATCGAAAAGGTGCACATCGGACTTGATGAAGCCGAACAGGGTATAGGGATCGCCCCGGACGAAGAACCTGATGGGGACCTTCTTGTCCCGGTTCTCGACAAAGACGAACTTGAAGCTCTGCTCGTCCAGGACGGTTGCGATCTCGTAGGTGTAGGGGCGCAGCGAGAACCTGCCGTCGGGCCCGATGAAGGTGATCGAGTTGGGCTGCCCGAAGACGTACTCTGTGTTCTGGTACATATAGTCGTTCGGCGCCAGGAAGGGCCCGAGGAACACGATCACGTACATCACCGCCAGGCCGATCACCCCCGTCATGGCCAGGCGGTTGCGGGCAAAGCGCAGGCGCATCAGCTTCCACTGCGACATCTGCCCGACTTCGCTGACAGGCTCGCGCACAAGCTCTTCGGGGATGGGAATGGATGTCTCCGCCTCAGCCATCGCGTCCACCTTTCCGCCTTCTGGCGCCTACTCGAAGCGTATGCGCGGGTCCAGCCACGCCAGCAATATGTCGGCAAACAGGTTGCCGATCAGGAGCAGGACCGCCAGGAACATGAGGAAGGTCACTGCCAGGTACATGTCCTGCTGCAAGAGCGCCCGGAAGTACAGGGGCCCGGTCGTGGGCATGTTGAGCACAATGGCGACGACCGTCTCCCCGGAGATGATGCCGGGCAGGCTCATACCCAGGACCATGACCAGCGGGTGCAGGGCGTTGCGTACCGCATGCTTCCAGACCACCGTGCGCTCCGGCAGGCCCTTGGCGCGCGCCGTCTGGACGTACTGCATGTTCAGGACGTCGAGCAGGTTGCCACGCATGACCCGGCTCAGCCACGCGGTGCCGCTCGCGCCAATGACCAGGATGGGAATCCACAGGTGCTTGAGGAGATCGATGAACTTGGCCAGGCTCCAGGGCGCGTTGCGGTAGGCGCCGGAGAAGAGGCCTCCGACCTCCATGCCCAGCACCTGCTGGGCAAAGACCATCAGCACCAGGGCCAGCAAAAAGTTGGGCACCGAGAGGCCGATGAACTGCAGCACGGTGATGGCATAGTCTGGAATCGTGTAGCGGTGGGTGGCTGAGTAGACCCCGACAATAATGGAGACAACCCAGCTAAAGATCATGGTCAGGACAGAGATGAGCACTGTGAAACCCAGCCGTTGCCAGAGCAACTCTGACACGGGCAGGCGGTGCTCGAAGGACCTCCCGAAATCGCCGCGCACAAACCCGGAGAACCACTTCCAGAACTTGAGGTAGATGGGATCATGAACGCCGTAGCGTATCTCGAGCGCCCGTATCTGCTCCGGCGCCATGTCGCCGCCGAGCTGGCGCAGCCGGGCGATCTCGAACTCGAGATAGGAGCCAGGAGGCAGCTCGATGATGAGGAAGCCGATGACGGCTACAAAGATCATGGTCACGAACATGTAGCCGGACCGGCGGAGTATATACCGGGCCATCTAAACCCCCTCTTCCGCAAGGACCTGATGGACAGGAGGGGGGAGTCGGGCGACTCCCCCCTCTCCATCGCTCAGCGACCGGCCGCTACGCCTTGAAGTAGTAGGTCTCGGGGTTGGTCACGGCCGGATAGGGGATGATCCACGGGTTGACGAACCCGCCGAGCCTGAGCTGCTCCTTCTTGGGCACGTTGCCAAGCTTCTTGCTCTTGAAGATGATGCGAGGATAGTTGGCCACCGTGCCGATGAAGAACGGCCCGTCGTTGATGTGGATGTTGATCATGTCCCACACCATGTGGTGCCGCTTGAGCTCGTCGACCTCGATCATGGCCTTGAGGTAGATCTCGGTCAGCTTGGCCACGGGGCCGTCCTTGTAGCCGGGTTCCGTGGAGGCCCAGCGCGGCGGGGTGCGGTCCCACGGGCTCTTGTCGAGCTCGGTATCCTCCTTGGGGGTGCCCACGAGCATCAGCCGGTTGCCGCACAGCGGTGCCCAGCGATCCGGCTCGTTCGGCACCATCCAGCTGGGGTACAGCAGGTGATCGGGGCCGTCACCGACCTCCCAGTTGGTGTGGACCTCCAGCTTGCCACCTCGCCAGAGCGGACCGAACTCGGCCGGCGGCATCTGGTTGATGACGATGTTAAGCCCGATATCCTTCCAGTTCTTCTCGGCGATCTGGAGGACGCTCATGCACTCGGTGCCGGCATCGGCGGGCAGGTCGATGCTGACCGCGAGCTTGGAGCCATCCGGGAACTCGCGCCAGCCGTCGCCATCCACATCCTTGACCCCGATCTCGTCCAGAAGCGCCTTGGCCTTGGCCGGGTCATAGTCCACATAGGCGCTTCGGGCCTTCTCGTACATGGCCTGAGCCTCGGCGTTAAAGTTGTACTCGATGGCCTTCGGGCTCATGGTGCCGGTCGTCGGGATGCCGGTGTTGTAGTAGACGACGCGCTGGATCGTCGGGCGGTCGAGGGCATGCGACATCGCCTGCTTGAACTTTGGATTGCGGTACAGGGCACGGCGCTTGTCGTCCGGATGGTCATAGTTCCAGAAGTACATCATGCCGGTGCCGGAGCCCGAGTCCCACAGGACCACGTCGTAGCCGCCCTTCTCCTGGTTCTCGAGCATGGTGGAGAGGTCGGAGAGCGCCGCCTTGTGGAAGTGCACAAAGTCGACGCTGCCCTGCATGATGGTGAGCTTCTGGACCTCGGCATCCTCGATGTAGGTGGCATCGATGCCGTCGATATACGGGAGCTGGTTCCCGTCGGTGTCGACAGCATAGTAGTAGGGGTTGCGGTCCCAGGTCTGGCTCACCGAGGCCTCGTACTTGCTGAGCTTCCAGGGGTTGAGCGTCGGATACTCGGGGTTCTCCATGACCGACATCTTCTGGTCATGGACCTCAAAGTCCTTGTACTCCGAGTTGTACTTGGGATGGAACTGCTTGAGATAGTGCTTGGGCACGATCCAGCGCGGGCCGATGCCGGCGTTCACCCACATGGCCAGGCGCTTCGCTGTGAGCGGCGTCGGCTCGACGTACTTGAGCTTGACGGTATAGTCGTCGACCTTGATGAACTCGACGAGCTTGCCGCCCGCGGAGCCAAAGTCGGGTGGGTTGTCCGGGTGATCCTGGTTGAGGACAAGGTCCTCCCACCAGTAGAGGACATCGTCGACCGTGCAGGGCTCGCCGTCGGACCACTTGAGCCCCTCGCGGATGTGGAAGGTCCACTCGGTGTTGTCCGCATTGGCCGACCAGGTGTCGCAGATGCCCGGGGCGATCTCCATGCCGTCGTTGATCCAGCGGACGGCCGAGTGGCCGTACTGGCACTCCGCCCAAAAGCCCTGCCAGTGGTAGAAGCTGCGGATGCGGCCACCGTAGGTGCCGATCTCGTTCACCGGGGCAAGGACCAGCGGGTTCTTGGGCAGGCGATCGGAGAGCGGCGGGAGCTTGCCCTGCTTGACCAGCTCGGCGAGGGCGGGTGCCTCCTTGGCCGGGGCAGCCGTCGGCACCGGGGTGGCCGTGGCCGCCAGGGTGGGGATGGGCGTCGGCGACGCCTGCACGGCAGCCTTGGTAGCGGGCGGCTGTGTGGGTTGTGGCGCTGCCTGGCGCGCGCATGCCGACAGCGCTACGCCAACTGCGGTCATCGCTGACCCGAAGAGGAACTCACGCCGGTTGATTCTGGTAGACATGCCACTTCCTCCTTTGGATGGATGTCGAATGCCGTGCGAAACGAGTTCCAGGCGCGCAACTATCGAATCATCACTACTGCGGGGCATCACCTCCTTTGCAGAAAGCCTCAATGCGCGCCCCGCCCCGCCCGGACGCCGCTGCACCGCGGCCTCGTGGAAGGAGCGGCGGGACCGAGGCTATCGGTACCCCGACCGGCTGCTGCGCCGCTGCAGCACCCATCGTCGCTGACCCGCCGGATGTCCCCCCGTGAGGCAACCCGGGCACGGCCAGACCCAGCCGCCTCCCACCGATGCACCGACGCCGGCTGAGAGCCGACGTGCGCAGCGGTGCGGCAGGCGGCACGCTGGCCCGGCAGTGACGCGTGGAGACACAATCCGTAGCAACTTGCAGAGGGAAAAGAGACAGAAGAGACGCCGCGAAGAGATGGGCGACGTGCGACAGATGACGACATGGAGAATGAACCGCAGGCCCGGGACACGCCATAGACCGGTGCCCACCCGGATGGAAGCACCCCACCAGAGCGTGCCAGCAGCAGGGATGAAGCGTATCCGGGGATTCGAGAGGGCCGGTACAGGATCCCAGGTGCCATATCGCCTCTGCCGTTTGAAACATTGCGCCCGCAGCCATTACGGACAATCAGTTGATTGCGAGGTCAGTATAGCATGCGCGTCGGGGAGAGTCAAGAGTGTGAGGTTCGCACCTCAGGCCCCTGGATCGTCCTCCCGCAAGCTCCGCGAGGGCGTCACCTCACACCTCCTGCAGGCCTGTCTCTGCACGGAAGCAGACGGGCAGCACCGAGACAGGCCTGCGCCCCCTACCGGGCGCCTTGCCCCCGCACCGACTCTCGGCGTCGGCCCTCCGTATGGCACGGCTTCCGAGGGCCGTCCGTACGGGAACCGTCCTTTCCGGAGCGCCGCTGGCGCTACGCCGTTCCTCTGCGCACCAGGGTCAGCGGCAGCTCCACGTGCTGCACGGGCCGCGAAGGGTCGGCCAGACGCGAAAGCAGCAACTCGACCGCCACACGGCCCGACTCTTTCAGATGCTGGCGCACCGTCGTCAGCCCGACAAAGTCCGCGATCTCCAGATCATCAAAGCCGACAATGGCCAGTTGCTCTGGGACTGCAACCCCACGTTCCCTGGCGGCCTTCAGCACGCCGAGCGCCTGTGTATCGCTCGCTGCAAAGATCGCCGTCGGCGGCTCCGGCAGGTCCAGCAGGCGATGGGCCTGCTGCCGGGCCTGCTCGAGACCATGCGGCGCCAGGGCGATCTGCTCGGCCGTCAGATAGAGACCGGCCTCCTCCAGGGCCATTCGGAAGCCTCGCAGGCGCCGGTCGCTGGGGTAGATGGCATAGTCCGGGAGGTCCGTATCCCCCACAAACCCGAAGCGGCGATGCCCCCGCGCCATGAGGTACTCGGCGACGATGCGCCCGCCAACCTCGTCATCGATGGTGATGCTGGACAGCTCCCGGTGATAGAACTCGATGACAACCGTCTCGAGCCCGTGCTCGATCAGGCGCTGAGCCAGCCGGTCGGCAAACTCGAGCGAGATGACGATCAGCCCCTCAAGGCGCCGCGTTACAGCCAGGCTGTTCAGGTATCCATCCCGCCTGGCCGCGGAATCCACACTATAGATGACGAGATCGTAAGGAGAGCTGGCCAGGGTGGCTGAAATGCCGCTCAGGCGCTCGGTAAACGACGGCTGGGTGAAGAATGGCGCCAGGACGCCAATGCTTCGGCTGCTCCTGCGGGCCCGCTCGACGGCCTCGGCCCTCGGCTCGTAGCCCAGGGCATCGATCGCCGCCAGGACCCTGGCTCGCGTGGCTTCCCTGACCTTCTGCGGCGAGTTCAGCACGCGCGAGACGGTGGCGATGCTGACCCCAGCCTTCTCAGCAACATCGTAGACGGTAACCGCGGCCATGCCGTCGCCCCGGCGACCCAAGCAACCCGCCCCTCTCCGCCTTGAGAGTGATTGGGCACGCTTCCACGAAAGCACTTACACTGCGATTCTAGCATTAAAGGCTAAGAGTGTCAAGATTCCGTGTTCTATCATGTAAAATGTCACCGAACGTGGTATGGTTCTCTCAAATGAAAATGTCACTGGGGGAACCATGCCG